>NZ_CP077725.1:2932500-3238513 GCF_024730565.1 Clostridium sp. CM027 | reverse complement strand
ACTTAGCTCCTAGTTCTTGAATTCCTGCGTTAACATTAAAAACAATTAATAAAAACACCCCTAGAATAAATAGAGTAGCAGCCACCGTAGCCACTGACGCTATACTAACGGTTTTATTTCTTTTTAAGCTTTTTAAAGCATCCATAACAAAATTTTTAATTGTACTAATCTTCATAACCGTATCTTCCCCTTTGCTCATCTCTAACTATAACACCCTTTTCTATAGCTATTACCCTCTTCTTCATAGAGTCTACTATATTTTTTGCATGTGTTGCCATAACTACTGTGGTACCCGACTTGTTAATATCTTTTAAAATATCCATAATACCTAATGCAGTTTCAGGATCTAAGTTTCCTGTTGGTTCATCTGCTATTAGCAAAGTAGGATTATTTACTATAGCTCTCGCAAGAGAAACTCTTTGTCTCTCTCCACCTGAAATCTCATGAGGGAAAGCCATATATTTCTTTGATAATCCAACTAAATCTAAAACATAAGGTACTTTTTTCTTAATATCCTTTGCAGAACATTCTGTAGCCCTTAGTGCAAACGCCACATTTTCATAAATATTTAAAGACTCAATTAATCTAAAATCTTGGAAAACCACTCCAATTTTTCTTCTATGATAAGGTACCTTTTTTCTAGGTAATTTTGTTATATCCGTATCATTTATAATAACACTTCCCGTAGTTGGTTCTACCTCTTTTAAAAGTATCTTAACAAAAGTAGATTTTCCTGCTCCACTAGGACCTACAATGAATATAAATTCCCCTTTTTTAATAGTTATGTCAATATTCGACAAAGCCGTTACATTATTATCATAAATCTTAGTTACTTTTTTAAATTGTATCATATTAAACTCTCCTTACCATACTTATGTAATTTGTTTCATTAAATTCATCACTAACATTATAACATACTGATTAAGCCTGTAATAATTTATAATATAAAATTTCCGTGAATATTATAAATATTATAAATAAATCGCTCGTTATGATTTCCTAAAAAACAAAGTTTATTATAGTTAAACAATATTATCCTATAAATTATTTAGAGACTTTTATACATACGTGCATAAAAGTCTCTAAAATTATTTTAAGGAAAGACCCTTTTTGAGAGCTTTAACTATTTCATCTGTAGTTAATCCATATGCTTTTAAAAGTTCTTCTGGCTTACCACTCTCACCAAAGGTATCTTTAACTCCAACTCTCATAACTGGTACTGGATGATTAGTCGTAACAACCTCAGCTACTGCCGATCCAAGTCCGCCTATAATGCTATGTTCTTCAGCGGTAACAATTAATCCAGTTTCGCGAGCTGCAACAATAATTGCCTCTTCATCAATAGGTTTAATAGTGTGTATATTAAGCACCCTAACCTTTATTCCTTCCTCAGCCAATATGTTATAAGCTTCCAAAGCAGCATCTACCATAATACCTGTAGCTATTATAGTTGCATCATGTCCTTTTCTAAGCGTTACAGCTTTCCCCAATTCGAATTTGTACTCAGGATCATCATTTACTGTGCAAACACCTGATCTTCCAAGCCTTACATAGCAAGGTCCGTGGTACTTTATAATAGCCTTTATAGCAGCTTCCGTTTCAACATCATCACTAGGGCTTATAACTACCATATTTGGTATACTTCTCATTAAAGCTATGTCTTCTATTGCTTGATGAGATGCTCCATCTTCTCCTACTGTGAGTCCTGCATGCGTTGCGCAAATTTTAACATTTAATTTTGGATAACAAATAGAGTTTCTTATTTGTTCAAAAGCTCTTCCTGCTGCAAATATAGCAAAAGTACTTGCAAAAGGAATTTTGCCACAAGAAGCAAGTCCTGCAGCTACGGACATCATATTTCCTTCGGCGATACCCATATTAATAAATCTTTCTGGAGCCACTTTTTTAAAGTCTGCAGTTTTAGTGGATTTAGATAAATCCGCATCTAAAACAACTATATTTTCATTTTCTAATCCTAATTTGGCTAAGGCTTTACCATAAGCTTCTCTTGTTGCAACTTTACCCATTATACAGTACCTCCAATTTCGTCTATTGCTTCTTGGCATTGTTCTTTATTTGGAGCGCTTCCGTGCCAACTAGCTTCATTTTCCATGAAGGATACACCTTTACCCTTTACAGTTTCGCAAATTATAACTGTTGGTTTTCCTTTTGTTTTTTTAGCTTCTTCTATAGCACTTTTAATTTGTACAAGATCATGTCCATCGATAGAAATAACGTTCCATCCAAAAGCTGCAAATTTAGCATCTACTGGATCAGAACCCATAACTTCCGAAACCTTACCATCTATTTGTAGTCTATTATGATCTACAAAAGCGGTTAGATTATCAAGCTTATAGTGTGCAGCTGACATAGTTGCTTCCCAAACTTGACCTTCTGCAAGTTCACCATCTCCAAGCAGTGAATACACTCTGTATCCTTTTTTATCTAGTTTTCCAGCTAATGCCATTCCTACTGCAGCAGAAATCCCTTGGCCTAAAGAACCTGTAGACATATCTACTCCTGGAATAGTATTCATATTAGGATGTCCTTGAAGCATTGATCCAAGTTTTCTTAGTCCCATTAATTCACTTTTATCAAAGTATCCTTTTCTAGCAAGCACGCTATATAACGCTGGTGCCGCATGCCCCTTTGAAAGTACAAATCTATCTCTGTCTGGATCATTCTTATTTTCTGGACCCGCATTCATCTCATTAAAATATAAAGTAGTTATGATTTCCACAGCAGATAACGATCCACCTGGGTGCCCAGACGCTGACTTTGTAACCATAGTTACGATATCTTTCCTAACTTCTTTAGTAATTGCTTTTAATTGTTCTAATGTTTTCTCCATATGTCTCCTCCTAATATTGCTTTGGTGTAGATAAGAACCAATAATTGTTATCTACCTGTATTCCTATTTATCTTATTTAATTATTATAACATAATTTTTAAACCTTTTATAAAATACAATAAAAAAGAAAAAGTATATATTACTATTAATGCATTCGCTTCCCTAAGAACTACTAATTTTATTTAAAATTAATCTGCTAAAAAACATAAACTCGCTATCTCGCTCAACCATATGTTTTTCTTAACGCATCTTAATTAAAAATAAAATAAGAAGTTCTAAATCTCGCTTCAATGCATTATACGTAATATATACTTTTTTTTGCGTATAAAACTATTTATTATTTATTTTATAACCCTACACTAATTAAAAGCGCAGTATCTACTTTTTTCATATCTCCATCAGTCATATGACCAATTTTTTCTTTTAATCTTTTTTTATCTAATGTTCTTATTTGTTCTAGCAAAACTACAGAATCTTTATTTAATCCATACTCTTCTGAAGAAATTTCAACATGAGTAGGGAGTTTCGCCTTATTTATCTGGGAAGTAATAGCTGCAATAATAATAGTGGGACTGTACTTGTTACCAATATCATTTTGAAGTATAATTACAGGTCTAATCCCGCCTTGTTCCGAGCCTACAACCGGGCTCAAATCAGCATAAAATATATCTCCTCTTTTTACTATTGTTGTCATTTGACAAATCACTCTCCGAAAGCTTAACTTCGTATTCTTTAAAATCTTTAATATCAATTTCAAAACCCATATTAGCCATTTCTAAATTTAACTCAGCCATTTCTAAATATCCTTGTTTCATTTCATCTATATATTTAAGATTTTTCTTTCCCTCGATATATAGTATTATAGCTTCCCGAATAAATTCACTTCTTTTTTTACAATCTTTCGAAAGTATCTTATTAAATTCACTGTAAAGTTTTTTTGAGAGGTTTATTACTAATTTCTTTGAAGTTGACATAGAAAATTTAATACCTCCTAATAAGTAAAGCAACAATATGTATGAATATATTATAATTCAACCTACGTCAATCTGTCAAAGAAATTATTCGCGTTTTCGTTTTTTTTCGACAAGTAATTTTATGTTTAAATGGTTCATTCTACATATAATGCATGAATATTATACATATGTTTTTATCTTTACAACTCTACCTTCACTAACATAAACTCTTGGAACTCTTTTTCCAATCATGCAGATTACTTCGTAGTTTATCGTCCCTATTAATTCTGCTACTGTGTCTGCTGTAAATTTATTATTTTCATCCTCACCTATTAATATTACCTCATCGCCAATTTTGGCTCCATCAATTTCAGTAACATCAATCATGCACTGATCCATACAAATTTTACCTATTACTGGAGCGAATTTCCCCCTCAATATAACCTTTCCCTTTTGAAATAAGAGCCTTGTATACCCATCAGCATATCCAATTGGAAGTGTAGCTATAATACTTTCCTTCTCTGTTTTATACTTTCTTCCGTAACTCACATATTCTCCAGCAGGTAGTGTTTTTATGTGCACTACATTTGTTTTTAATGTCATTACAGGTTTTAAACTTATGTTTTCCTTATTTACCTCGCCTGACGGATAATAGCCATATACTATTATCCCTGGCCGCACTGCCTCATAATGAGTTTCTGGCAAATCTATAATAGCAGCACTATTAGCAATATGCCTCATTTTTATGTACACTTTTTTCTCTTTTAACTTTTCATAAAAAGCGTCGTATTTTTTTACTTGATCATAAGTATAGGTCTTATCTTTTTCATCCGCTGTAGAAAAATGACAAAATAACCCTTCTATGATTATGTTAGGTAGCTTGCTGATATTATATACCTCTTCAGCGCTTTCCTCATTTGGTAGATACCCTATCCTCCCCATACCGGTGTCTACCGCTATGTGAATTCTAGCTACCTTATTTTTCTTTTGAGCCATCCTCGAAAGCTTGCTTGCAAATTTATAAGAGAATACTGTTTGTTCAATATCATATTTCAATAAATTATCAATTAAATTTGGTGGTGTAAACCCCAAAATCATTATTGGGCATTCTATACCTGACCGCCTAAGTTCCACCGCTTCACTTTGCTCTGCTACAGCTAATCTATTGGCACCATTTTTAATGAGTACCGGTGCTACGTCTACAGCTCCATGCCCATAGGCATCTGCTTTCACAACCGCTATAATATTCTCACTTCTAGCTACCCGCCTAATTTCTCTCATATTATGAGCTAACTTATCTAAATCAATCTCTGCCCACACGGGTCTTAAGTGTTTAAACATGCCTTCACCTCATTTGTTATTTATAGCTAACACTACCGAACTGAAAGCTCTGATTGTTCAATTTTTACGTTAGGAAGAAAATCCTTATATTTTATCTCAATTTTTTCTTTATCATTGATATCATAAATAACCATTCTAGCTGGCAACATACTTTTAGTATTAACATAGAGCAATGCCTTATTAATATTTTTATTATTACCAGGGATAAATAAGTTAATTACTGTGTATTCAATACCATTAATGGTTTTGATATCATATTCTACTTTCTCATTAGTATATAATAATCCTATGTATTCGCCGATAAAACTTAATTTAAGGACTTCATCAAAATCTTTGCTCTGTACATACTTTGTTCCATTGTTTTTGTCACTAATATAAATTTTATCATCAGCTTTAAAAATAAATACTCTGTTTTTGTTTAGCTCTAGCTTGTATCCGCTTCCCCTTAAATAGGTTTGTCTTGCCTTATAATTAATTGTCTGTTTATCATTCTTTACATCCATATTCATTTGTGTAGTATAACTTTCCATGTTTTTTAAAAATGTTGTAATATCATTAGTATCCTTTGGTTTCTTATAGCATGAAGTTAATAATAGCGAGCTTAAAATCAGCAAAAAGCTTAAAATTAATAGTGAATTTCTTTTCATTGTTATCCTCCTAGCGTTTCTCTAAAGATGCAAAAGAATTTTCAATTGTTAGATATCTAACGAAATATTCTACTATTAATCTATTACTAATAGTTGCATACTATTACTAAAATAACTAATTCCAATGAATAATGCCCGTCTCTACTTACAAACTTCTTCAATCTTTTTTGTAGCTTCCACTATAGCATAAGCCACAGCACTGTCTTCCCCATGAGATATACTAAGGTGAATATTGTATTCTCCTTCTTTTTTAGCTATTAACTTTGCCTTCCCTTTTAAGCTCACTACAGGCTTTCCAAGAGTTGTCCTGTCAATTTCAATATCTTTAAAATCAAATCCTCTAAATCCTGTCCCTAAAGCTTTTGCTACTGCTTCTTTAGCAGCAAACCTTCCGGCCACATATTCTGCCCTTAAATTTCTGCTTTTAAGATATTCTAATTCAACTGTTGTGAAGATCTTCTCTAAAAACTTCTCATTGCTCTCCATAGCCTTTTTTATCCGTCGTATTTCAACAATATCAGTACCGACACCAAGAATCATAACCATCACTCCCACTCATTGATCTATATTTATAAGTTTAGTTTTTGTATTTCGTAAAATACAGCTGTTAATTTTATCATTAGATATCTATATATAATACTCCTACTACCACAATAATATAATACAATTTTGATTATTTATTGTACAAATTGATCTATTATTTTATTTTTACAATAATTATAATATTGTCATCATTAAAAAATTGTTATACTAAGAATATATAGTTTTCAGCTGCATTGTTCTTTTGGAGTAATTTTATAACAGTCTCATAACTTTCCATTGTAAACCAAAAAGAGGAGCATTCTCCTCAGGAAGAGGTTCAGTTTCCTCATATGTTAGACTAATTAAATATTAGCAAGTAGCTATATTTTTTAAAATCTCATCAAAGTCACTAGTATATTCATCAATATAATCACCCAATATGTCAATCATGTGAATAGGTGATACCGTATTGTCATATAACATTTTTAAAAGATTCTTAACTTTATGTCTTTGTGGGCTTATGTTTTCTACGCAATCTCTTTGTATACCTACCACTGATCCATCAACTATGTCTTGTCTTTCTATTTCAATACCATAAGCTTGTATTTCAGTAAGTTCACCATACATTGAAACGGAAATTTGACTTTTTACTAACCTATAAAAATAATTATGGTTTACATCACCATCTGTTACTTTTCTTAATAAATTCTCTATAACTACCATATATGTTTTCCCCCTATACTTATGTTATGAGAATACATTAACATTACTTTTCAAAATAATCTGTCACTTTATGAAACGCATTTCACATATATTATCTCTTTAAAATGACAACTTAAACCTTTTCCACCCATAATGCCACGATTAATAAAGAATAGTAAACCATCCACATATATATGAGCTAGATTATTTTGTCGAAATTATAATAAATATAACTAAAAGTTTTTAATATAAAATCGAATATTTTTTAGCAAATTAGAACTATTCTTTATAATCACCTTCATTATTATGAAAATTATGATTATAATGTAAACATTTGTCATGATAATCTGGTATTCTATTTACTATTTTCTCTATTCTTTAATTTCATTACGTAATTGTATTTTTTTCCTTTATTCTCTTAACCATTTTATATCTATAAGCCCCAATTAATTTTCATAAATATTCCAATATTGATAATGCTGTAATAACTACAGTACACTCATCTTTACTATAATCCTCAATAAAAATAAATAACCCCTTACCAATAGGTAAGCTACCTATTGGTAAGGGATCATAATTTATAGCATCTTTAAAAACGCTGGGAATGCTACAGATAATCCTGTAATAATAAGTCCACATAGAAAAGATCCTACAACAGCACACATGACAGATCTTTTAAAATCCAACTTTAAAAAAGCAGCTATCGCAGTCCCTGTCCAAACGCCTGTGGTAGGAAGAGGTATCGCTATAAAAGTTATAAGCGCTATTTCTTCAAACTTTTCAAATTTAGATTTGTTCTTGCTTATTTTTTTATCAATTAGATTATATATACCACTAGTTAACTTATATTTACCTAACAATTCAAATATTTTATTAAAACATATCAATACAAAGGGAACCGGAAGCAAACTTCCAACAAAACTTAATAGGAATACTACTATTGGATTCATATTGTACAAATTTATTCCAAGAGGTATAGCACCTTTCTGCTCCATAAGAGGCACTGCGGATAACAATAATACATTTAACCAATTCATATAAATTCTCCTTATTTATAAATTATCTTCGTAATTATTTTTCAAAATTTTAAATATCTATTACGTGATGTTGTCTGCTCTCACCGATGAAAAACACTGCCAGAGCCCCTGGGCCACTAAATCTTCCAACTACTGGTCCGATATAATGAATAATTACTTCTTTAACCACAACCTTTGCGAGTATTTCCTCTTTAAGTCTTACAGCTTCATCATAACAATCTGCATGACAGATAGCTATAGTTTGAGTTTCAGGATTTTTAATCTTCTCCTTCACTATTTCTGCAAGCTTAGTTAGAGATTTTTTACGCCCTCGAACCTTGAGTACTGGCATTACACGTCCGACCTGGTTAATAGTAAGTATAGGCTTTATATGTAGTACTAGCCCTAGGGTAGCCGCTACATTAGATATCCTTCCACCTCTTTTTAAAAAGTTCAAATCCTGCACAGTGATGTAAGTATTTAAATTTTGTATGTTTTCTTCTATTTGGCATACAATCTTCTGCAAAGTGTAGCCTTCATTTTTCATTTCCACGGCTTTTTTAACCATAAGACCTTGACCCAGTGATGCTGTTAACACGTCAACAATATATATACACGAATTAGGGAACTCTTCTAATATAGCAGTTTTACCAATATTAGCACTGTTATAGGTGCCACTAAGGCCTGAAGACACTCCAATATAAATTACATCCTTACCATTTTCTACAGCTGATTTGAAAATTTTATAGAAGCTTTCAGAATTTGCTTGAGAGGTATTAGGTAATGCTCCCTCCCGAAGGTCATCAAAAAATTGTTTGTGACTTAGGCTTTGTCCTAAATCATCTAGGTACTCTCTACCATTGTAACTAAATGGCAACATAGCAAAAGGGATATTATTACCGTAAATATATTCCTTGGGCAAATCACAGCAAGAATCTGTCATAATAACAAAATCTCTCATTTGCATTCCTCCTACGTTTTATATTAATCATATTGTGGCAACCTTTAAGAAGGAAAATACATCTTTTTCACATAAAAAAATGTTTTGCCATTTTTCTTTATAATTCTTCAAATTTGTTACACAATCATTTAAAAACTATAGCATAAAAAGCGTTTACTGTAAAATAAAATTGCTCTAAATTGGTAAATTGTTATTGCTTTCTAAATATTCCTATACTATACTTTATAGCAATAACTATTATTTTCGAATAGTTATTAAAGGAGCGATATAAATGAATGCATTAGAAGTGACAAAGGATATTTACTGGGTAGGTGCACTAGACCCTAATCTTAGAATTTTTGATATAATTATGTATACCCCTTTTGGTACTACTTATAACTCTTATGTAGTAAAAGGTAGTGAAAAAACTGCAGTATTTGAAACGGTAAAAGAGAAATTTTTTGATGAATATCTGGAAAGATTAAAATCTTTAGACATTAATATAGAAAACATTGACTATATAGTAGTAGATCACACTGAGCCAGACCATGCAGGCTCAGTAGGAAAACTTTTAGAAATTGCTAAAAACGCTAAAGTAGTAGGATCACCTGCAGCAATTGGATTTCTTAAAGAAATCATAAATAGAGATTTTGAATATATAAGTGTAGGAGATGGGGATAGTATAAGTCTTGGAAATAAAACCTTATCTTTTATTTCAGCACCTTTTCTTCACTGGCCAGATTCAATTTATACCTATGTTGCACAAGACAAGCTACTTATCACTTGTGATTCCTTTGGAAGTCACTACGCAAGTGATGCGATGTATAATGATTTAAACCGAAACCAAGAAGATTATTGCGAAGCCTTAAAATATTACTTTGACTCTATTATGGGACCCTTTAAACCTTATGTGTTAAAAGCTATAGATAAAATAAAGGACCTTCCAATAGATATAATATGCCCAGGTCATGGTCCTATTTTAAGAGAAGATCCCTTAAGTGTCGTAAATCAATACAAACAGTGGAGCCTTCCCGAAAAATCACCCCAAGACGAAACACAGGTTACCTTATGCTACGTTTCAGCTTATGGTTATACTGAAACTGTAGCTAAAAAAATAGAAGAAGGTATAAAATCCAATAGTAATTTCAAAGTTAACATGTATGATGTTATCTATCATGATATGAATGATATTTTAAAAAGCATAGATAAGTCTGAGGGAGTAATTTTTGGTTCTCCTACCATAAATGGAGACGCTCTAAAACCTATATGGGATATTTTGGTAAATTTAAATCCTATAGTTCATGGTGGAAAAGTAGCCTCCGCATTTGGTTCTTATGGTTGGAGTGGTGAAGCTGTTCCAAATATAGAGGATAGATTAAAACAAATTAATCTAGATTTATATCCTTCTATGAAATTTAAATTTAAACCTTCTGAAAAAGATTTAAACTTTGCCTTTAAATTTGGAGAAAGTTTTGCGGAGAAAATAGCTGAAAAAATTAAAATAAAAAACAGTCCCGCTAAACCTTCTACAGAGAAACGATGGAAATGCATCGTTTGTGGCGAAGAATTTGATGGAGAGAAACCACCTGAAATATGCCCTGCTTGTGGTGCAAGTGCTGATCAATTTATTCAAGTATCAGAAGATGTAATTACCTTTAGTTCTGATAAAAAAGAAAAATTCTTAATTATTGGTAACGGCGCTGCTGGATATTATGCTGCTGATGCCATAAGAAAAAGAAACAAACAATGCGTTATAGAAATGATATCTAATGAATCACAATTAACCTATTACAGACCTTCAATTTCCGATGGCATAAGTGAAGACCTTAAAGATGATACTTTCTACCTCTCTCCAAAAGAGTGGTATGTGGATAACAATATAAAGCTTACCTTAGGAGTGCAAGTTCAAAGCTTAAACCCTGAAGAAAAGCAAATATTACTTGAGGGTGGTAGCGCTATAAGTTACGATAAACTAATATTAGCAAATGGGAGTAAAAACCATATGATTCCTGTAGAAGGAGTAGATAAACAAGGAGTATTCACACTGCGAAGTCTAAAGGATTTAGAATCCATTAAGAATAAGATGAAGACCTCCAAAAGCGTAGTTATTGTAGGTGGTGGACTTTTAGGTCTTGAAGCTGCATATGAAATAAAAAAGGCTGGCCTCAAAGTTTCAGTAGTTGAATTTAGTGATTCCCTACTTGTTAAGCAATTAGATAGTGAAGGTAGCCTTATACTTAAAACTGCAGTTGAAAACGAAAATATTGAAATTATATTGGGAGATTCAGTAAATCTTATAAACGGTGAAAACGGTGTTACATCAGTTACACTCAAAAGTGGAAAAACAATAGATGCAGACTTAGTACTATTTTCAACAGGTATTGCACCAAACAAAAACATAGCTGATAACACTAATATAAAAACTAACAGAGGCATACTAGTCAATGAAAATATGGAAACTAATATTAGTGGCATATATGCCTGCGGTGACATTGCAGAATTTGAAGGCACCGTATATGGAAATTGGCCTGCCGCTGTAGACATGGGTAAGATTGCAGGTATAAACGCAGTAGGAGATAATAAATCCTATGTGCACGCACTTGGTGTTATATCCTTTAACGCCATGGGCCTAGAACTATTATCTGTAGGTGAGATTTCAAAGAATCAATTTAAAGCTATTAGCTCGAAAGATAGTGAAAACAACCTATACAAAAAATTGTTCTTCAATAAAGACATCATAACCGGTGGAATTATAATTGGAGACAACAAATCCTCCGCCAAACTAATAAGTGACATTGAGGAGTCAAAATCACTTGAAGAAGTAATGAAGGAATCTTTGATCTAATAAGACAAAAAGGCACATATGACTTTACGGTCTTATGTGCCTTTTTTATTTTATTAATTATACTTTTACTTTAGTGCCTGATCAATACCCTCTGCCAATGCCCTCGCTATCTTATCTTGGTAAGAGTCACTTGCAAGCAATTTTTCCTCAGAAGCATTAGATTGAAAACCCATTTCCACTAAAATAACAGGTACCTTAGACCAATTAAATCCTGTCATATCATTTCTTTCCACAACGCCTCTATCCTTCATACCAACCTTATTAATTAAACTACTAAAAACTATCTCTCCATATTTTTTACTTGTCTTATATATGGCATTTGTATTTTTAGTATCTGCAGGTACAAGCATTGATGCTCCTTTAACAGATGAATTATCATCTCCATCCGCATGGATTCTTATAACTAAATCCGCCTGATTATCGTTGCCGAACTCGGCCCTTGCTTTACTTCCCATAACTATGTTATTTTGCGTTTTAGTCATTTTTACAGTATATCCTTTTTCCTGTAGTACACTTTTGAGTTTAACTGCTACCGCCATATTAACCACGTATTCAGGAGTTCTTGTATTAACACCCTGAGCACCACCCGGTTCAATTACTTTCATTGTACTTGAACCTGGATCTTGTTGCTCTTTTTTGCTACTAGTAACACTGCCATGTCCTGGATCTATAACAACAACTTTTTGAGAACTTCCAATTGAGCTTTTCTTATCTTCATCAGTTTTAATCTGTGATTTTTTCTCTATCAAAGCTTTTGCTTTTGCTTCTTCTTTTGCTTTTGCTTCTTCTTCTTCTTTCGCTAATTTTTCTTCTTTAGCTTTAGTTAATGCTTCTTCTTTAATCTTCATAGTTTGTACAGATCTTTCATGTTTTTTTACGGCATAGTTTGTACTATATAATGCACCACCCAAAATAGCTAAACACATGAACGCCAATATTATTTTTTTCTTTTTTAACATTTTAAATCCCCCAGCCTTTCTCTGCATACAACAAAAAATATTATTGCTTATTTCCCCATTTATTTATTAACATAACCATAATTATATCAGATTAGCAGCTAAAATAAAAAAGCATATGTTCACTGTTATGTTTTGTACATTATATTCCAAAAATTTCATAGTATTACGACGAGCTAAAAAGCCTAAGATAATAACATTAGTAATCAAATTTTAAAAAGGAGGAATTTTAATGCCACACAAAGACGATATATATTACGATGAAGACCGTGATAAAATAGAAAAAGCTAATAAAATAGAGGATCTCCAGAACTTAGAAAAAGTCCTACTAGAACCGAGCGATGCCTTAACTAGCACTATAATATTGCATCATTAGAATAGGTCAGTAAATCAAGAGAAAAAACTGAAATATCTATACAAAAAAAATAAAAAGCTAGCAAAATTAAATTTTGCTAGCTTTTTTATATTTGTTTAAATAAAGGGATTGGGTTCTAGCATTAACTTAGTCTCTTCCTTGGGGGGATAAAGATTATTAGTACTATATGTATTAGAAGTTTCTATAGTTTTATTGTATATTAATTTTGCCTATTTGTCAATAATTATTATTATTTAATATCTTTTATATCGCGAATTCTTCTTCGCCATTTAAAATGAACTTATTAATAATATGTGCAACCCCATCTTGCTCGTTAGTTTTAGTTATAAAATTTGCAGCTCTTTTAACTTCTGGGAATGCATTCCCCATAGCAACTCCTAAGCCGGCATATTTAATCATATGAATATCATTACCTGCATCTCCTATGCATATAACCTCTTCTTGTTTAATATTTAGCTCCTTCGCTAGAGCCGCTACCCCTGTACCTTTATTAACTGATTTATGAAGAAACTCTAAATAGAAAGGTGCACTTCTAACTATTGTGTACTTATCACTTACTTCTTCAGGAATTCTTTGCATTACTTCATCTATAATGTCTGGCTCGTCCACAAACATAACCTTAACTATAGTAGTACCTTCTTCTACATCCTCAACAGCTATTACCTCATTAGAAATATGATTCATTTCTGCTTCATTTCTAGTGTATTTAGTATCCTTAGGCGAAATTACCGTATTCTCTGTTAATGCATGTATATTCACCTTTAGCTCTTTGCTTAATTCATACAAATATTTATAATCTTCAATAGTTAATGTTGTTTTAGCTATCGTTCTGTTACCTTCAGTATTTTGAACTAAAGCTCCATTAAATGCTACTGCATAATTATCTTCTGAAATTAAGTTAAGTTCTTCTAAATATCTTTTAAACCCAACTAAAGGTCTTCCTGATGCTAGTACAACTTTTATTCCATTTTTTTTTGCTTGTTGTATTGCGTCAAAATTCACTTGTGAAATTTGTTTTTTATCATTTAATAATGTTCCATCCATATCTAGTGCTATTAATTTATACATTCAATTACCTCCGTGTTAAAAACATTTCTTAGACCAGTTTAAGTATAACATATAATTTTATAAGTAATGGATTTCATTCTCTATAAATTCTCCGGTAATTTTACATTCAAAATAACTAAATTCATATATTTATTATGAATTAAAGCATATCATACCGTTAAGTTGCAGATAAAATAATGTCATTTTTACTATACTTAGGTAATATACTGACTATAATATGTAAAATAGCACACTTACACTTATAAGGAGGTTATATATATGATGCTAAAAAAAGAAAAACCATTGATTATTACTCTATCTATCCTTATTTTAGCAGCAATATTATATGTCGTTTTCTCCTTAAATAAATTGGCTACGCCCAATGCATCTTCAAATATTCCTTCACAAAAAGGAGTACTTGAACTTACAAATTGGGATTTTCATAAAGATGGATATACTTCCCTTGACGGGCAATGGCAATTTTACTGGCAGCAATTACTATCGCCAAAAGATTTTACTAATAATTCTCCCCTTCCCTCTTATATAGAAATGCCAATGCCTTGGAATAAATATAATAAAAATTATGATTCTAATGGTTATGCTACATATAGTTTAACAATAAATTTAAATTCAAAATATAAAGATACACTTTTAGGCATAAGTGTTCCTCCCATGTTATCTTCATATAAATTATGGATTAATGGACAGCTCTTTTCATCTAATGGTATTGTTGGCAAAAGTAGTTCTTCCGAGCTTCCTAAATCTCTTCCAATTACCAGCTATTTTATGAATAATAATGACAAAATACATTTAGTACTTCAAATTTCAAATCATAACTTTAGAGAAGGAGGTACCCGTGGCAATATTTATCTAGGATTGCAGTCCCAAATGGCGAATAAAAGAGACGCATCAATTGCACTTGGATTTTTTTACTTTGGTATACTGCTTATAATGGGCTTATATCACTTATGGTTATATGCTTTTAGAATAGATGATACTTCTAATCTTTATTTTGGTATTTTTTGCATAATTGCATCTTTAAGGGCCTTAACTGTTGGTAACAATTATTTTTTAACCTTATATGATAACGTAAGCTATATCCTAGCTCTTAAACTGGACTACTTAACTTTCTATGCAGCAGTTTATTTTATACTTATTTACACATGCGTAGTTTTTAAACTAAATTACTCAAAAAAAATTATAATAATCTATAACTTTTTTTCCCTATTCTTTATAGTTACTACTGTTTTTATTTCCCCACTAATTGCTTCAAAACTCCTTAGGATATTTCAAATATTCAATAATTTAAATGACTATTCTTTATTAGGATTCTTCATTATCGTACTTTTAAATACTTTTATATTGGCAATGAATCATTCTAAAGCATATAAAAAAATCGAAACTTTATCTAAGGAAAATGAACAGTGTCTTTTAAGAGAGAAGCTTAGAGAATCTACCTTTCTTCTAAATTCAACCTTGAATTTAGAAGAAGTTCTAGATAAATTATTAAAAAATTTAAAACAATTAGTGCCTTATGACAGCGCATCATTTTTTATGGAAGAAAACAACCATTTCAATATTATGGCGGGAACTGGTTTCAAAAACATAAATGAGGTATACAAAATTCACATAAGTAAAAAAGATGATAAGCTATTTAAAGAAATATATGAAACTAATACTACTTTATTAGTTTCGAACGTTAAACAAGATCCACGTTTTACGCATTATATAGGTCTACCCAATATTGAAAGTTGGATGGGCATCCCTATAATCTTCAAAAATAAAATCATTGGAATCTTAACATTAGATTCAGTTCAAAAAAACATTTATACTAAGAATCACTGTGATATAGCCTTATCCTTTTCCCACCATGCAGGAATGGCTATAGAAAATGCTACCTTGCATGGCAAAGCTAAAAAGCTAGCTTGCATTGACTCTCTAACTAATTTGTACAACAGACGAAGTTTTTTTGAACTTGCAAATATAAGCTTTGATAAGGCTAAATTATTGCTACAACCTATTTCATTCATTATGATTGACATTGACGATTTCAAAAAAATTAACGATAGCCTAGGCCACCATACTGGAGACTTAGTTTTAAAACGTCTATCGAAAATTTGCTTAGAAAATCTAAGTGAAAATCATGTTTTAGGTCGTTTTGGGGGTGAAGAATTTATTATACTATTACCTAACACCTCCTTTGAAGGCGCTGAAATAATCGGAGAAAATCTGCGCAGTGCTATAGAAAATAATCCTTTAATTATTAGAACATCAGATTCAATACCTATCACCTCAAGCCTTGGAGTTGCTACACTTACTCCTACTGTTCAAGATTTGAATTATTTATGCATAGCAGCGGATAAAGCCATGTACCGAGCAAAGGCTCTTGGTAAAAATAAAGTTGTATCAATAAATTTGGACTCTAAGAGTAATTTATACACCGCTGAGTGAATTAGAAAAAAGTTATCCACATTGTTTTCCGCAAGTTGTTCCTATATAATAAAAAAATGTAGCGTAAAGGAGGAACTAATGAAAATGCTGGGATTACTATAGGTGATCATAAAGTCAGTGACGAGCAACAAATTTACAATATCAGAAATGCTTGGAATTATTTATTTGATACAGTGAGGAAGAGCTAGAATGTTGCTTAACTTACAAGAATGCCAGCAATGTAAACTAGGTCATATCATCTTTTCGATTTGATTTTTCCTCCATCCATTTCATATACTGTATCCGGTAACCCAAATACGATTATTTTAAAAACATTATAAAACTTTTATTTTAGAGCACTATTTTACCGATGATACATAATATGAATTGTAGTTGGATTTTACATTCAGCTATAATTTAAAGGAGACTGATAAAATGTCTTGTAATGAAAATAATTGTATTAGTATGGTATTTTCTATGACAAATGAAATAAATAACAGTGTTGTTGCTTTTATTCGCGATAACATGGGAACTTTATCATGTCCAAAAGCTTTTAGAACAGGTGGAAATGGGACAGGCTTGCAACAAGTAGATCCTCTTGGTTCTCAAGGGTCAATTGCTTTATCCTCTGACCGTAAATTTCTCTTTGTGGTTAACGCTGGCAGTAATAATATAAGTAGTTTTCGCGTATGTCAAGGGGGCCTATCTCTTATTGAAGTAGTGCCATCAGGTGGTATTTTTCCTAACAGCCTAACTATAAATAACTACAATATTTATGTAACAAATGCCGGTAACCCACCTCAATCCACTGCTAATGTTACTGGATTTCATATTGATTCAGATGGACACCTTAGCATTATAAACGGTTCTCAAAGACCATTGAGTTCCAGTGATGCTCAACCAAAATGTATTGTTTCAAGACCTTACAATAATAAACTTGTTGTAAGTGAAGCTGTAACCAATAATCTCAGTGTTTACAATGTAGATTGCAATGGAAGGCTAAATGGTCCAACTGTAACCCCATCTAATGGTGTAGGTCCTTTTGGCTCAGCTTATCTTAATAATAATCTTTTGGTAGTTAGTGAGGTAGGTACAAATGCATTATCCTCTTATAGGGTTATGAATAATGGAGTTCTTGATGTTATTAGCGGTTCTGTCTTAAATAATCAAACAGCCACTTGTTGGGTTTCAGTTGATCCCAATGAGCATTATGCTTATACCTCTAACCCTGGTAGTGGCACAATAACTCGATATCGTATTATGAATGGAGGAACTCTTACTGTTGTAGAAAGTATACCAAGTACACCTAATAGAACAGGAAGTCCGATTGATAGTGGAATAGACATGTATGGCAAAAACTTTTATGTTTTAAATGGTGGCGAAGGCTCAATCAGTGTGTTTAAAATTGATAATAATGGACATTTAGTTCTATTACAGATTTATCAAGATACAAAATTACCACAAATTGGTGCACAAGGATTAGCAATACTCTAAATATCAATAAATTATGCTTTTAAAATGAATGTAAACAATAAAAACTGTTTTTACTTTTAAAGTATATCATCTGAAAGTAACACAAGTGTAATTGTGTTACTTCTCTATTTTTCCACTTACACCAATTAATTATTTAAATATATTGTATTCATACATTTTGATTCTACTACCACCTAGTAACAAATATCATACGTTCTTCATATTATGCATAATAGTGGTTTAACAATTAATAGTTGTTATCTACAACTAACTCACTACAAGGAGGTTTAAAATGTACGGAAATCCATATATTACGTATGATCCAAATTTATTATCAAACTCCTTAGAAGGTATTAGAGCGGCAGTTCAAGGTGAAAAAGAAGATGAATTGTTCTATGACTACTTAATAAGCGTTGCTCCTACAGACGATGAAAAAAAAATTATTGCATCTATAAGAGATGATGAACGTGGACATAATAAAATGTTTAGACAAATATATAATAACATCACTGGAATAGATGTACTACTTAAAGACGATGAGGAATTTGTGAAACCTATTTCTTACCTTGATGGTATTAAAAAAGCATTATTTGGTGAACTGGGTGCTGTGGAAAGATATCGAGAAATCAGAAGAGGACTTCCATGTACAATGTATAGAGATATACTTTTCAACATTATAACTGATGAAATAAAGCATAGTGTAAAATACAATTATCTATTTACCTTAAACAAAAAATAACATTTACATGCTATCCCGCGCCCTTTGTCCCAATGTAAGGATTATTACTGAGAATAAAATTAATATGCATCCAATTACAATAGTAAAGGACAGCTTTTCACTTAGAATTATAACTCCAAGTATAATGCTTACTATAGGCTCTAAAGTGCTTAATATCGCAGCACTCGAAGGGCCTATTATTTTTATGCCCTTTAAAAACATCGTAAGAGCTAAAACTGTAGATACTAGAGCGATGCTACCGGAAGCTAAAAAACTATATGGCTTTATATTAAAATCTAATTGTCCATTAATCATGCCCATTATGAAAATTGACAGCGCAGCTATAAACGCTAAATAGAAAGTTAGTACAAACGTATCGATTTTGTTAACTTCACTATGTGCAACTCCAACAATATAATACGCATAGAAAAAACCTGAAATAAGAGCAAGCCAAACTCCTTTAAAATTTAATGAAGCGCTCCCACTGTCCACTAAAAGATATATTCCGAGCACTGATAAAATTAACGCTAAAATTTTACTTAAATGCAATTTTTCTTTGTACAAAATAACTGAAAAAGCTGTTACTATCACAGGGTAAACGAAATGTAGAATAGTAGCGAGTCCCACAGATATATAATTATATGATAAAAACAGCGCATAAGATGTGCCTGTATATCCTATAATCGACAAAAAAATAATGTGCATTAGCTGTGACTTGTTTAATTTAAAATCTTTTTTTGTAACAACTATGTAAAGTAATATTATTAAAGTAGCTATAAAGAACCTAAGAAATAACACTGTTGTTGCATTTGCTCCCCCAGTATAAGCTATTTTTGCGAGAATTGGCATAACTCCAAAAGCCGCTGAAGATACTACTGTATATATTATTCCATCTATCTTTTTCATTTGTTCACATCCCTTTCTTTATGTCTACGTATCATTCTATCACAAACAAAAAAAATAAAACTACCAAAATACCTCTAATGTATTTTGGTAGTTAAGTCTCTAGCTGCGAATATGTTGCAGCCTCCCAGAAGATTATTTAATTAGTAACTTCATCAATTATACTATTAATATAATTTAGTACTTCTTTCTTTTGTTCTATAGATTTACCTTTTACTTCTTCTATTGTACTCAGAATGTTGTTTGCTTGTTCTTTTTGCGTTTCATTCATATATTTAGTGGCACTTTGTATTTTTTGTTTTGCCGCTACTAATTCCTTATCTATATCTTCGTCGCTTGTCGTGTCAAGACCTTCAGATTGAGTTTTTGTTTCCTTAAATCCAACCGTTCCTATTATTTTATGATTTCTAATTACAAAGCTCTTTATCTTAATAGGAAGTATATCTGTTTTAATTTTTATTAGATTATCCTCAACATAAAAGACATCATTACTCTGCTTGGCAATTTGAGACATTATAAGTTCTTTAGGTAATGTTAGCTTTCCAACTTTAAAATTATCAGCAACGTATGTAATTTCACCATTAGAAACATCTAGCTTTCCCGTGGACGATAATAATAAATTAATATTCTTATAACTGAATGGAGCCTCAATCAAAATTTTATCATTTCCTATTTTTGTGTTAATTTCCTTAATAGTTATGTCTCCCTTACTTATAGGCTTTTTAAAATATAGATTAATCAACGCATTCATATTCTCTTGATTTATTGCAAATTGCCCACTTTTTAACAGTATGTCTTTTTCAAGTTCCTGTATAACATTTGTAGAAGCCGTTTTTTCAACTACTACTTCACCATTATATAATATCGAGCATGCAAAAATTGCCAGTACCACGAGTAAAATAATTGGCGCCCATATTAGTTTGCTTCTCTTTGATTTATTATTTCTAGCCATATTCCCCTCCTTAATCCCCTTTTACTTATATATGTTACCACAATTTCTATAATTCGGCACTTTAAATTAAATAATTAACAAATATTCTCTATTTAATTCTTAACCCTTTTCTTAAATATCTTTATGAAAAAGCATACTCTAAAAAAATAAAACTACCAAAATATCTCTAATGTATTTTGATAGTTTTCTATTTATTTATTCCTCATAGTCCAGAAGCTTTTCTTAATTGTTCAGCATTGCCCCGATTTATATTCCTAAATGATGCATGCTTAACTCTATCCTTAGATTGAATCTTAGGTATTACCTTTTTCTCTTTTGTTAATGAATCGCGCTTAATTTCCTTTTGCTTCCCAGATCCTTTTTTCTCTTTCTCACTACTTGAAGATTTATTTTTAAATTCATTCACAGTAGTGTTATTATCATTTATTACTTTTTTCTTTTCTTCTATAGGTTTACCATGCGCTCCATCTATGGTATTTAGAGGCTTTCTTTGTTTCGCTGTAGCTAATTGCTTATCTGTCTCTTCTACATTCTTTGCATCAATATTTTTAAATGGAATTCTGGAGCTTTGCTTCGCAGCTGTTCCTGATATTCTATTATTTTCAACTTTTAAACTATTTATCTTAAAAGGAACTACGCTTGGATTAATTTTTATTAAATTGTCCTCAGCATAAACATTCTTATTATCAGACTTTGAAATTTGTGACAACACTATTTTTTTAGGTATTGTGAGCTTGCCAATTTTAAAATTTTCAGCAGTATATGTAAAATTGTCTTTAGTAAAATCTATCTTTCCCTTGGACGAAAATAATAAATTTACCTTCTTATAGCTGATAGGAGCCTTAATTACAAGTTCATCCTTTACAATCTCTATATTAACTCCCTTAAGAGTTATATCCCCCTTAGTTTCAGGCCTTAATAATTTACTTAACTCATCTATGTCATTTTGAGTTAATTCAAATTTCCCGCCTTTTCCCTGTATTTTTTTAAGTTTATCTATAATCTCTGAGGAAGCTGTTTTTTTAAATACTAATCCACTATTGTATAATATTAGGTATGCACAAACTACTGTTGATCCTAATAAAATAGTTAATGTCCCTATAATTATTTTCCTCTTTAATTGCATGTTTTCCGACATATTCTCCCCCTTTTTTCATTAATATTTATATGTTAACACATTTAACATAATTTTTAACTCTAATTCACATAGTTCACAAAAAATTTTTCTCTAACTGCAAATAAAATTGGTCATATTATACTTATCTAGAAAAATTGCGGTACAAGCCTTTTGTATGATATTATATATCTAATAAACAAAACATATTAGGAGGATATTATGGGAACACAAAAAACGCCTTATGTTAATCGAAAAAACCATTACGATACTCTATTAAAAAAGCAAAAACAAACCATAGGTTTTATAAGCTTATTAAGATTAATAGTTTTCGTATCCGGATTGAGCTTTACAATTTTCTTTTATTTACGAACTACTTATTATTTAAGCCTTTTAATATTAGTTACCACCATCATCACATTTATAACTTTGGCAATTAAACATAGCAAGATAAAACGCAACAAAATCAGATGTTCGATTTTATGTAAAATAAATGAAAATTGTCTAAAACGCATAAATAACAATTGGAAAGATTTTTCTGATAATGGTGATGATTTCAGCGATGAAAATCACAGTTACTCGAAAGACCTAGATATATTTGGCAATAACTCCCTTTTTCAATGGATAAACACCTGCATAACTTATCTTGGTAGACAAAAATTGAAAGATTCTCTTTCCGCCCCTATTTATAATACTGATGAAATACATAAAAGGCAGGAAGCCATAAAAGAGCTCGCTGGGAATATTGGATGGACACAGAGATTTGCAGCGGAAGCAATACTTAGCGAGAATAAAAACCATAACCCTGGGGAATTGCTTGAATGGGTAAAGGATAAAAATGAGTTTTTCCTAAAACCTCTAGTAATAACCGTAATAAGGATATTACCAATAATAACTCTATCTCTTATGGTATTATCATTTGTTTTCTCTAAAGTATCTTACAGAATACCCCTTTTAGCAATTGTCATTCAGATAATACTTCTTTTAGTTGGATATAAAGAAGTAAGTAGAAATTTGGACACTGTATATAAATATAAGGATTCAATTTTTATATATAATAAACTCCTTATGCATATAGAAAAGAAGACTTTTACCTCAGAGTACTTAATCAAATTGAAAGAAAAACTTGTTAATAAGGACGGAATGAACGCTTCTTTTCAAATTAAAAAACTAGTAAATCTAGTAACAGTAATATCCGACAGAAGAAATATGTATTATTTACCTATAAATATCCTCCTCCTGTGGGATTATCAATGTTTAATTAATCTTCAGAAATTTAAGAAAAATAGTGGTTCTTCTCTAGCAACTTGGATAGATGTTATAGGTGAAATCGAATCCTTAAATAGTTTATCAATTATATCCTATGAACACCCTGACTGGGCAATGCCAAAATTTAAGGACGGATCCCCTATATTTGATGCTAAAAATCTGGGCCATCCACTACTCGGAAGTAACCGGGTATATAATGATATCCGCATAGAAAGATCACAAAATGTTCTTTTAATAACAGGTTCCAATATGTCCGGTAAAAGCACACTTCTTAGAACTACAGGTATTAACTTGGTTTTAGCCTATGCTGGTGCTCCTGTATGTGCGCAAAGTTTTAACTGCTCTATAATGGACATTTATACCTGCATGAGAACAAGTGATAACTTAGAAAAAAACATTTCATCCTTCTATGCAGAACTTTTAAGAATAAAAAAACTTGTAAATGCTACGAAAAACAAAACTCCAATTTTCTTCTTATTAGATGAAATCTTTAAAGGAACTAACTCTATAGATAGGCATACCGGCGCTAAAATACTAGTCGCCAAGCTAAGTACTGAGAATGCACTAGGCTTTGTGTCTACCCACGACTTAGAGCTAGGTGACATAGAAGCCACTAATAAAAGAGTTAAAAATTACCATCTTAAAGAATATTATAAAGATGATAAATTATACTTTGACTATAAACTCAGACATGGAGTATCTACCACTAGAAATGCATTATACTTAATGAAAATGGCAGGCCTTGATATTCCACCTGACATTGAACTCCCAAAATAAAAAATAAAAAAAGTATATATTACAATGCATTATACGTAATATATACTTTTTTTTACGCATAAAAAAGCGTAACATCATTTAATAATTCGGTTAATCATAAGGTCAATTATTCCATCATATATATTAAATAATGCAGTCTTTTCTTATGGTCAATATAATTAGTAATTTAACCATGTATATGTTTTGGCAATTTCCCTATGTTTCAATAGGTTTTTAATATTAATTTAGAGCAAAATAATATTATAGTAATATCGTGAAAGGAGAAATCTTATGAAAATCAATTTAAATTTAAAAAAATTTATTATACTAGTTTCTATATTCACTTTTTTGAAAGGTTCTTTTTTCGCCGATTTTGCTAGCAAAAGTAAAGACTATGAAGATAAATATGGTGTTTATCTAGTCTTCGCTGAATGACACAATAAAATACATCAAATTTAAAAAAGTTGTATAAGCTAACTAAGGGATAAAATATCCAATAGAGCTTGTACAACTTTTTTATTACCTCTTATTTTTTATATCCCTCAGGATGACTTTCATGCCATTTCCACGCAGTTTCTATAATAGTTTCAAGAGAAGCATATTTAGGTTCCCATCCGAGAATTTTCTTAGCCTTTTCACTAGAAGCTATAAGAACTGCAGGGTCTCCTGCACGTCTAAGAGCCATTTCAGCCTTTATTTCTTTTCCAGTAACTTTTCTTGTTACGTCGATTACCTGTTGAACAGAAAATCCTTGCCCATTTCCAAGATTACAAGTTATACTGTCCTCCCCGCATCGTAGCCTCTTCACTGCTAGTAAATGAGCACTAGCAAGATCAGTTACATGGACATAATCTCTAACACAAGTACCATCCTCAGTGTCGTAATCATCTCCAAATACCATAATCTTTTCTCTTTGTCCGAGTGCTACCTGAAGAATAATAGGAATTAAATGAGATTCTGGTCTATGGTCTTCTCCTATATTTGAGCTTATATGTGCACCTGCTGCATTAAAATATCTTAACGCAGTATATTTTATACCATAAGCATTATCACACCATTTTAAGATCTTCTCCACACAAAGCTTTGATTCTCCATAAGGATTAGTAGGAAAAGTCTTATCTTCTTCAAGTATAGGAATATTATCTGGCTCCCCGTAGGTTGCTGCAGTTGATGAGAAAACTATATATTTAACCTTATGATCTCTCATAGCCTTAAGTAAATTTATAGTAGATCCTATGTTATTTTCAAAATACTTTAGAGGTTCTGTAACACTTTCCCCTACCAATGAATCTGCTGCAAAATCTATAACTGCATCTATAGTATTCTCTGTAAAAACCTTATTAAGTATTTCATCGTCTCTTAAATCTCCACAGTAAAGCTTTCCACCAAGTAGCGCATCATGATGTCCCTTTTGGAAATTGTCTAAAACAACTACCTCTTCACCTTTTTCTAAGAGCTCAGCGACCATATGACTTCCAATGTACCCCGCTCCACCACATACTAAAATAGCCATTAACTAAATTCTCCTCTCATAAAAACTTATTATTAAATAATACAATCTTATATATTATTTTAACACAACAACTTCTATTAGTTGTAACTTTATTGTTAATCAAATTATTTCTATACGGTTGACAATGCAGTGCTACCATCATATAATAATTTGAACAAATATATAAGCTTTTCCGTATTATACTAAAAAGCTATTTTTATTGGAGGTACTATCAATGGATTCTGGCCCCATACCGAGGAATTACTATATAAAATTTAATATTATTATAGAGGAAGAATTCATTTATACTAGCGCTTTGACCTAATTATGCACTTTTCTTGCAAACCTTATTTTATTAGCGAACCTTCTTCCTCTAAATAAAAGTTAGGAGGGAGATTATGTCTCATAGATTAAACCAAAAAGAACTAACTGAATTTTTGTTAACCGAAACTATAGATGAAATAAATAAACTTATTCAGTTCATTCATCCTGCTGATATTCTAGTAGTTATTAGGCAATATGATGGAGATAAAATAAATTTATTTCAAAAACTATCTCCAAATGTGATTGCAAACATTATTGATGATGCAGAAGATGAGGAGAAATATGACCTCTTATCCATTCATTCCACCATCATTCAAAAAAAAATCATACATGAAATGTCATCAGATGAATTAGTAGATTTATTAGAAGCTGTTTCGGAAGATGAAGCTAAAAGCATCATGAAAAAAATGAATAAAGAAGATGTTGACGAAGTCAACGCATTGTTAACCTACTCTCCAGACAGTGCGGGTGGTATTATGGCCACTGAGTTTATCAGTGTAAAAGAAAATATGACTATAGGTGAGACCTTAAATTATCTTCAAAAGGAAGCTACAGAAGCGGAAACTTCTTATTATATATATGTAATAGGCGAAAACGATCTTTTAAAAGGAGTTATATCCTTAAAAGACATAGTACTAAGCAACTTTGATGTGAAAATTTCAGATATCATGAATAGTAATGCCATGAGCGTCCCTGTTGATATGGATCAAGAAGAAGTTGGGCACATTTTCGAAAAATACGGGTTTTTAACTATGCCCGTAGTCGATGAAGATATGCATATTTTAGGAATAATAACTTCAGATGATATAATGGGAATTCTTAGCGATGAACATACTGAGGATCTATATCGTCTCGCGGGTTTAAAAGGAGATGAAAAGGTTACCGGTTCTCTTAAATCTTCCATCTGCAGTAGATTGCCCTGGCTATTTGTAAATCTAATAACTGCAATCCTTGCCGCTTCAACCGTTAGTTTTTTTGAAGGCACCATTCAAAAGGTTGTAGCCTTGGCCGTCTTCATGCCAATAGTTGCAGGTATGGGCGGTAATGTAGGTACACAAACGCTAACTATTATTATTCGAAGCATAGCCCTCGGAGAAATAGACGCTAAAAATTCCAAGAAAATATTATTAAAGGAATTCGGTGTAGGTCTATGTACAGGTGTTGCAGTTGGTATTGCAGTAGCTCTATTAGGCTGCTTTTGGGAAAAGAATATTGTTTTTGGGATAGTTATTGGTTTATCTATGTTGTTAAACATGATGGCAGCAACCATAGCCGGTTTTGCAGTACCAGTTATACTAAAAAAAATCAATATTGACCCAGCACTTGCTTCTGCTGTATTTGTTACTACAGTAACTGACATTTTAGGTTTCCTCTTCTTTCTTGGGCTTGCAACGTTATTTTTACCTTACTTAATATAATAAATAAAAACTACCAAAGTGTATTATTAAATATAGCATGATACGTATAGGATAGAGAGTAAAAAATATTTACTCTCTATCCTATATTTTTTATTTTTATAATTTAAGCATTAACTTTCCCTAAGAAGAAGTAATCTTCCCTAAGAAGAAGCAATTTCCCCTAAGAAGAAGCACCCCTCCCTAATAAGAAGTAATCCTCTATTTACATTATAAAGGTATTAATTTATACTTGATTAAGAAAAGCAATAATATTACATACTTGATTTAACAAAATATTATACCTTGGAAGGGGGGAATTTATCAAAAGTTGAATATTACTTTTGATAAAACCAAAATGCCAAATGGCTCTGTTTTAAAACCTGTTTATAAAAAAATAGCTATTGATATTGCTAATAGAATTCTATCTGGAGATCTTCCTATAGGCGATAAGCTATACGGTCGCTCTTCACTTGCAAGCCAATATAACGTATCGCCAGAGACTATAAGAAGATCAATAACTCTTCTTAGCGACATGGATATAGTTAAAGTAACAAAAGGTAGCGGAATAGTCATAAACTCAGTAGATAATTGTTTGGAATTCATCCATAATTTCAAAGATATAGATTCTATAACTTCTCTAAAAAAAGAAGTTGTTGATTTACTTGAAAAGAAAAAAGAATTAGATAAAAATATAGAGTCTTCTATCGATGAACTAATAGATTATTCTAGCAGATTTAAAAATAGTAACCCTTTCATACCCTTTGAGTTTGAAATACATTCTGAAATGAGTGTCGTAGGTAAAACTATATCTGAAGCTGAATTTTGGCAAAATACAGGAGCAACAATAATTGGTATAAGACGAGATGAAAAATTAATACTTTCCCCCGGGCCACAAACTATATTTGAAGATAATGACATATTTGTGGTAATCTGTGATGAAACTAGCTATTATAGAATTAAGCTCTTTCTTTATAAAAAATAAAACTCAAAAATCCCTTACATCGCAGATGTAAGGGATTGATTTTTGGTTGAATTTTCACTAAATTAAATAAATAATCTTTAATAATATACTAGTAATTTCAACATACTAGCAAATTTTATAGATTAGCCCATTCTTTACAAAGTAACAACCCAATGATATGATAAAGTTGTTGCTTTTGCAATAAATTGGGGGGTTTTAATTTGATTAAGGGATATTATGTAATTTTATATACATTAAGAGATCAATTCATAGATATGGAGGTAACTGTTAATGAATAGTATAAATTCCTTTATAAATTTCGTAATAAGTAGACAAGCTGAAATATTCAATTTATTTATACAACATATTCAACTGACTATATTTGCAATATTGATGGCTGTGTTAATAGCAGTGCCTCTTGGAATACTTATAGTTAGGTATAGAAACCTCTCGGGTCCTGTCATTGGTTTTACAAATTTAGTTCAATCAATACCAAGTCTCGCATTGCTCGGGTTTTTAATACCTATAATTGGTATCGGCAGCAAACCAGCAATTATTATGGTAGTTATGTATTCTCTTCTACCAATTCTAAAAAATACATTTACAGGACTAACTAACATAAATCCTTCACTTATCGAAGCAGCTGACGGTATGGGACTTACCAATACTCAGGTACTACTCAAGGTTCGTTTTCCACTAGCTATGCCGATTATTATGTCGGGTATTAGAATATCTTCAGTTACAGCAGTAGGACTTATGACAATAGCCGCTTTTGTAGGAGCTGGCGGTTTAGGCTCCTTAGTCTTTACAGGCGTTTCAACTGTTAACAATAATATGATCCTAGCGGGGGCCCTTCCTGCTTGTTTTCTTGCTATTTTTCTAGACTTTATTATAGGCAAGGTAGAAACTATAGTAATTCCGGAAGGAATAAAGATTTCTCAAGGCACAAAAACACTAAAAACTAATACTATCTTTGACAGCAAAAGATTTAAAATCGGAACTTCAGCATTAGTTCTTATAATCATTTTATCCTCAGTATTTACAAGTTTCTTTACAAGTAAGGATACAATAGTTGTAGGTTCTAAAAACTATAGCGAACAATTAATACTTGGAAATATGGTAGCCTCTTTAATAGAAAGTAATACAGACTATAAAGTTGAAAGAAAAATGAATTTAGGTGGGTCCATTGTAACGCTTAATGCTATAAAATCAGGTGCTATAGACATCTATGTAGAATACACAGGTGTGGCCCTCGTAAATATAATGAAAAAAGATTCTATAAGCGATCCTGACAAAGTTTACAACATAGTTAAAGATGGTTTTAAAAAGGATTACAATGTAGAATGGTTAAAACCATTAGGTTTCAATAATACATATGAGTTAGCGCTAAAGCAAGATCTTGCTAAAAAATATAATTTAAATACTATTTCAGATTTAGCAAAAGTTAGCAAAGATTTTGATTTAGGATGCACCATGGAATTTGCAAGCAGAATGGATGGTTATCTTGGATTACAAAAACTATACAATTTAGAGTTTAAAAATGTAAAAGGTATAGATGGCGGACTTCGCTATACAGCACTTCAAAATAATGAAACTCAAGTTACAGATGCATTTACTACTGATGGTTTGCTTCAAAGATTCGATCTAAAACTTTTAAAAGACGATAAAAAATTATTTCCACCTTATTATGCAGTTCCTATAGTACGGGAAGAAATACTAAAAAAATATCCTGAAATAAGACCTGTACTACTATCCTTAGAGGGTAAAGTTACCGCTAAAGATATGCAAAAACTAAATTATAGAGTAGACAACGGTGAGGACCCTAGAACAGTTGCAGAAGACTTTTTAAAATCTAAAAAATTAATGGATTAAATTAAATAGGAGGCTATATTTTGATTGAATTTAAAAACGTAAATAAAATTATAAATGGAAAACATATTTTAAAGGATGTAAATATTACTATACAAAACGAAGAATTAGTTGTTTTTATTGGACCTAGTGGTTGTGGAAAAACTACCACACTTAAAATGATTAATAAATTACTAATCCCATCAACAGGTGAAATTTTTTTAGATGGAGATAAAATACAAGATAAAAACACTATAAAACTTAGGCGTAATATGGGTTACGTTATACAGCAAGCGGGTCTTCTTCCTCACTTAACTATAGGTGACAATATTGGTTTAATACCATCCATAGAAAAAATTCCAAAGGATGAAATAAAGGAAAAAGTAATTGAGCTTTTAAATTTAGTAGGGCTAGATCCTGATGAATTTATGGATAAATACCCTAATCAGTTAAGTGGAGGTCAGCAACAAAGAGTTGGCGTTGCAAGGGCATTTGTAATGAATCCTGAGGTAATCTTAATGGATGAACCTTTTAGTGCACTAGACCCTATAACAAAAACGCAACTTCAAGATGAGGTATTTAATATACAACAAAATTTCAAGAAAACCATAATATTTGTAACTCATGATATGGATGAAGCATTAAAACTCGGAGATAAAATTTGTATTATGGATGCTGGCAGCGTTGTTCAATTTGATACTCCAGAAGAAATATTAAAAAATCCTATCAATGACTTTGTACGCGACTTTGTAGGTAAAAAAAGAATATGGAATCAACCTGAATTAATTAAGGCAAAAGATATTATGATAGAAAAACCTATAAAATCAGTTGCAGAGCGAACAATACTCCAAGCAATTGAAATAATGAAGTCTGCTAATGTAGATAGTTTACTTATTGTAGATAAATCCAACATTTTATGTGGACTTGTTACCTTAAAGCATATTAGATCAACTCTAAGAGCGAACCCAGATAAAACTATAAAGATTAAAGAAATAATGCAAAAGGAACTTATAACAGTAAATCAAGAAGATTCTATAATAGATATATTAGAAGTTATAAAAAAAGAAGATATAAATTTTGTTCCTGTAGTAGATGATAACAATAAACTATCGGGACTTCTTACCAAAAGCAGCCTTTTATCTATATTAAGTAATCAATTTATAGACATGGAGGTAGATGTAGATGAATAGTATTAATTCTTTTATGAATTTCGTAATAGATAGAAAATCTGAAATAATAGACTTATTTATTCAACATATACAATTAACTATATTTTCAATTTTGGTGGCAGTTTTAATAGCAGTGCCTCTTGGAATACTTATAGTTAGGTATAGAAAACTAACAGGTCCTATCATTGGGGTTACAAACGTAATTCAATCTATTCCCAGTCTGGCACTTCTTGGATTTTTGATACCTATACTTGGTATTGGAAGCAAACCAGCTATTATTATGGCGGTTATGTATTCGCTTCTACCAATTGTAAAGAACACATTTACGGGGCTCACTAACATAAACCCTGCACTTATTGAAGCAGCTGATGGTATGGGACTTACCAATACTCAGGTACTACTCAAAGTTCGTTTCCCACTAGCTATGCCGGTTATTATGTCAGGTATTAGAATATCTTCAGTTACAGCTGTAGGACTTATGACCATAGCCGCTTTTATAGGCGCTGGCGGTTTAGGATCCTTAGTCTTCACAGGCGTTTCAACTGTTAACAATAATATGATCCTTGCCGGAGCTATTCCTGCTTGTTTTCTTGCCCTTTTTCTAGACTTCATTATAGGCAAGGTAGAAAACATAGTAATTCCAGAAGGAATAAAAGATACTCATAAACCCCCAACTCGAACTACTAGATTCTTTAAAAACAAAAAAACTCAACTTTGGGCTTCTGTCTTAGTTGTTATAATCATTGTATCAACAGTCGCTTCAAGTTTTGTTAAAAGTAAAGACACAATAGTTGTAGGCTCTAAAAACTTTAGTGAACAATTAATACTTGGAAATATGGTAGCTTCTTTAATAGAGGCTAAGACAGACATTAAAGTTACACGAAAATTAAACTTAGGTGGAACTAATGTAGTATTTAGTGCTATGAAATCAAAAGATGTAGATGTATATGTAGAATATACTGGAACAGGTCTTGTAAATATTCTAAAAAAACCTACCATGAGTGATCCAAATAAAGTTTATGATGTGATGAAAAATGATTTCTCGAAAAATTATGATATAGATGTAATGGAACCTTTAGGATTTAATAACACCTATGTAATCGCCGTAAAAAATGATTTTGCTAAAAAAAATAATTTAACTACTATTTCTGATTTATCAAAGATAAGTTCTAAATATAATGCTGGTTTTACTATGGAATTTGCAGCTAGACAAGATGGTTACCTTGGAGTTAAAAATTTATATAATCTAAATTTCAAAAGTTTAAAAAGTATAGATGGTGGACTTCGCTATACCGCACTTGAAAAAGGCGAAACACAGGTTCTAGATGCCTTTGCTACAGATGGATTACTTGAAAAATTTCATCTTAAACTTTTAAAAGATGATAAGAGTTTTTTCCCACCTTACTATGCAGTTCCAGTAATAAGAGCAGAAACACTTAAAAAGCATCCTGGATTAAAGGATGTATTACTCCTTCTCGAAGGTAAAATTACAGATGAAGATATGCGAACTCTTAATTATAGAGTAGACAATGAAGAACAACCTAGAAAAGTTGCAGAAGACTTTTTAAGATCCAAAAAATTGATAGAATAAAAAAACGTGATATATTTTAATAATATATCACGTTTTTTTTATTTATTCTTCTGATTTTTATGCGCAAAAAAGGTATATATTACGTATAATGCATTGAAGCAAGCTTTAGTAGTTCTTAGCGAAGCGAATGCAATACGCGTAATATATACTTTTTACCTTATCTCATATCTTTTGCTTTTCCTATTGTGCCCCCAAGTCCATCCCATAGGTAATTATGTTCGTCCACTCCACTTTTAAAATTATTATCTTTCCACCTTTCAAGAAATTGTAACAAAGTCGCCTTATCAGGATATTTACTTTTTGTAACTTTCGCAATTAGTTGGTTGCACTTGTCGGGGGTTATTTGTATCTCTCCCCATATTTTCCCGTCTTGTGCTACAATTTTAGTGTTTATCATTTTATGCATAGTACTATAAAGTGATAACTCATCATCACTTATTTTTTCTACGGTATCATTTGCTTTTATTTCAACCGCCTTATTAGCTAACTCCTTATTTAACTGGACTGCCTGTACCGTTTTTGGACTTTCCGTTTCAGTTAATTTATGTTGTGTAATATAGTAACTTCCTGCCCCTATTATTGCAAGTACCAATGCAATGCTACTTACCACAAGCCATCTACCATGTAAGGGAAAGATTTTGCCGCTTATGGCATGAAATTTATCACTTACTTTATTCTGTTTCATACGATTTTACCCCCTTATATTTACAGGCTTTTTATAGCTAGCCTGAAGCTATTACGTTTTTCAGTTTTTATGAATACGATTTCATATTACTTATTTTCTCTATACCTATTTATCTCTTTCGGAGCTATTTATCTCCTTCGGGCTATTTATCTCCTTCGGAGCTATTTACATTATTACAATCATAAAATAACATCCCCTGTAATATTTTAGTATGTTAGACATTTATAATTATACCACATTTGTAATATTATTCCAACGTTTATTTTAAAAAGTAATATATTGTACTACTGTATAAAATTACATAAATTCCGAGTAAAAATTGCATAATTACATGATTATATATGGCAATATATTTTATTATATGCTAATATGTAATAATAAGTATATTAATTTTGGTAATTTACTTAATTTATGATTATAAAATCTATATTGGGCGTGTTAAAAAAATTGGGGGAATTATGATGGAAACCACCTTTAGTAGCATAATAATAAAACCACTTTTATATTCGTGCGATAATATTATAACAAAGGTTAATAAAGATTTTCTTGATTTAACAGAGTATGCGTTAGATGAATTGTTAAATAGATCGCTCATAGAAATAGGAGAAATGCTAAAAATCAACTCACAAATACTTCTTGATACTATAGATAGTAACTATACATACTATATATTCACAAAATCCAGTCAATCAATAGAAGTTAATATATCACTTTCCCATGTTAAAGGGACGAATGAAAGAATATATACTTTTGTTGAGACCCCAAATTCCAGACTTAATGACAAGCTCATGTTTGTTGAGCAATCATTTATAGATAACATATCGGGTGTAGCTATTTACAGTGTACCCGATTTAATATTACTTAAAGCGAATCAAAAATACCTTAATTTTACGGATTCTCCTTTTAATAAAGGAGAAAATAGTATAGGTAGTCCTATTAGAGAAATTATACCTGGATTTTCGGGAAGCCAAGTTGAAGTTATTTATAATACTGTCCTATGGTCACAAAAGGCAAACTATATAAAAGATTTCAAATTTGATAGCTTTACTAGAGGTATAACTTATTGGGATTCTACCCTAACACCTATATTTGAAAACAATAAGATGAAGTACCTATTTCAGACTGCTACTCAGGTTACGCAAAATACTATTAAAAATCAAATTGTAAAGAGGAGAACCAAGCTAATTGAGAATCGAACTGAATTGGCCTCCGTGCGATGCCGATTTGAAATGCTAAGCAGAGTGATAGACACTTTTGATTTACCTGTTATTAGATTATCATGTCCGGATTTAAACATTATTGATATAAATAAAAAAGCATTTGATTACATTAAATTGCTAAAGCCTGATTTTAAATCAATTAACCTTATACGAAATAATAATGCTGAAATTTTACTAGGACCACTCAAAACAACTGAATATTACAAATGTATTGATGAAGTCTTAAAAGAAAAGAAAACTAAGTATTTGAATAAAAAGAAACATTTGATAAATGGGGACGAGGTATATTGGAATCTTATATTTGAACCAGTGTTTAAATTAAACGGAGAAATCGAGGAAATATTAGTTTTAATAATTGATGTTACCCCTGAAATAAAGTCCAATATAGTGATGGAAAGAGCATTAAAATTGCAGGGAGAATTTCTTGTTAACATATCCCATGAACTTAAAACTCCACTAAATGTTATATTTGCAACAACTCAGTTATTAAATATGTATTGCACTAATGGATCCCTGGACCAAAAGAAGGATTCAATTATTAAATATATAGCCTCAATTAAGCAAAATTCCTATAAATTATCTAAAATGATTAATAACATAGTTGATTTATCGAAAATTGAAGCAGGGTTCTTTAAATTAAACCTATCAAATAATAATATAGTCGAATTTGTAGAGGAAATAGCTATGTCTGTAACAAACTTTACTGACAGCAAAGGATTAAAAATCATTTTTGATACAAATACAGAAGAAAAAATTATTGCTTGTGACCCAGAAAAGGTAGAAAGAGTAGTATTAAATCTTATATCAAATGCGATAAAATTTTCAGATGAAGGCGATGACATATTTATAAACGTTAATGATAAGAATGAATTTGTTGAAATATCAGTCAAGGATACTGGGGTTGGCATTGAAGACAAGTACTTGGATATGATATTTGATAGATTTAATCAAGTAGATAACTCACTATCAAGAAATGCAGAAGGTACAGGTATTGGTTTGAGTTTAGTTAAGTCAATTGTAGAATTACATGGCGGTAGTATATCTGTTGAAAGTGAATTCGGCAGTGGAAGTACGTTTACAGTTAAACTTCCGTCTAAAAAGGTACTTAATGAAGATACGCTATATAATAGCAAAATGAGAAGTAGAAATGAAACCGTGCAAGTTGAGCTTTCAGATGCTTATTCGTAATCTCCATATTCAAAAATAAAAAATAATACTGCAAATATAATCCCATCTTTAATAATATAATTATAGTGACTGATAAAAAGGATGGGAATTATGATAAAAACAAAAAAATGTTCAAATAATAAAACAAGCATAGGATTACTTGTTTTATTATTTATATTATTTGAAATTATTTTCACAGCAATTACAGGTCCATTTTTAATTTATTATGGTCCGTTTAAAAAGGTAAAGACTACAGTTGTAGGTGCAGCTATGACTACTACTTCATTGCAATGGCTAGCAACATCATTTTTATCTGATGAAAAAATAAAACAAATTATGAGTCAACAAAAGGTAGACCATATAGTTCAAGATAACGTAAATTCTCACATAAAAATAGAGGCTAAAAATGATACTAGTATTGAACGATATGTTATACGCGCAAAAAGATTTAAAGGGTCTATACTAGTAATTAATGACCCCACTAGGCTAAAAGTAGGTTACAGCCGTAAGCTCGGACATGAAGGCGAAGTTACCAGTGAAATTGCAAAAAATAATAGTGCCATTGCTGCGATTAATGGTGGTGGGTTTTCTGATGGAGTTCCTGGATCACTTTGGACGGGAACTGGAGCAAATCCAGAGGGTATTATAATGACTGGTGGAAAAATCGTTTATAATGATATAACAAATGAAAATGAGAAAGGAAATGTTGTAGGATTAACTAAATCGGGTAAGTTATTAGTTGGTCCTCATTCTATTAAAGATATGAAAAAGATTGGAGTAACTGAAGCAGTATCTTTTGGCCCCGCCATCATAGTTAACGGAAAGAAAACTATAAATAGTGGTGATGGAGGCTGGGGCATTGCGCCTAGAACAGCCATTGCACAAAGAAAAGATGGTGCAATAATATTAATAGTTATTGATGGTAGGCAGCTAAATAGCTTAGGAGCTACTTTAAGAGAAGTACAAGATGAACTGTATAAATTTGGAGCTTATAATGCTGCTAACTTAGATGGAGGTTCTTCCTCTACCTTATATTATAATGATGAAGTCATAAACACTCCCTGCGACAGCTTGGGCGAAAGATCCGTACCTTCAATTATATATGTAAAAAGAAAAACAATAACGCACACGAAATTATACCAACATATAGAAAAGTAGTAGTCTTCCATATGTTAACAAAACAAAAACTGCTGAAATAAATATATTTCAGCAGTTTTTTTCCCCTTACTTTGCCAAGGGTTTGGACTTCTATTATGTTACCTTCAATATAGTTTTCCTACCTTTGTCTGTAATTTTCCACATATTTATATTCACATTTGAGCTACTACAACAGCTCGGTTTTTTAGAACTGCTCCCACAATTACATCCGCCTGAGCAAGTCTCCATATCTTCCTTTTCAATATACCCGAGCCTCTGAAGTTGTACTAGCATTTGCTCAACCATACCCTCATCTATTCCTAATTCCTTGGCCATTATATTATTAGAATACCTTCCGCCTTGAACTAATCTTGCAAGTACTTTCATTAACATAATACACCCTCCCTTTTATTTCAAATTTTCTTTTACATTCTGATATTAATATTCATTCTCATGCAAAGGTTAATCTCTGCTCTTTTTATTCAAAATACTACTTAAAGCCTAGAAGACTTCCTATTTGGTATACTAAAACTGCTCCTATCCAACCAATTACGCAAGTATATATTACTGCCATAATTGCCCATTTTCTAGAGTTTGTTTCTCTTCTTATTGCACCTATTGTAGCTGCACAAGGACAATACAATAAAGTCATTACCATAAACGCTAGAGATGTAAGAGGCGTAAATGCCTGTTGAATAGCCGCGGTTAATGATGCATCATTTGATGCTGCATAAACCGTTCCCAAAGTACTAACCACTGCTTCTTTAGCAGCAAGACCTGTTATAAGTGCCACTCCAGCCTGCCAAGTTCCAAAACCTGCCAGTTTAAATATTGGTGCAATAACCGCCCCTACTGATCCAATTAAACTCTCTCTAGTTCCTGGCTCAATTCCCATTGGTAAGTTTGAGAGTACCCAAACAATTATAACTAACCCTAATATAATTGTACTCATCTTTTTTAGAAAATGAGAGGATTTTTCCCACATATGAATAAATACACTTTTAGCTGTAGGTATACGATAAGGTGGAAGTTCCATTACAAAATAAGATTCTTCTCCTTTAAATACTTTCGCGCTTAAAAATTTACCCATTAATATTGCAACTGCAATCCCTAGCAAGTAAAGACCGAATACAATAATTCCACCTGCATCAAAAATCCAAACTTTTCTACCTGCAAAGAAAGCACCAGCAAACAATGCATAAACTGGAAGTCTTGCACTACAAGATACAAACGGATTTATAAGTATAGCCACCATTCTATCTTTTCTACTATCTAATGTTCTTGTAGACATTATCCCTGCCACATTACAACCACTAGAAATTATAAGAGATACCGCTGTTTTACCATGAAGCCCTATTGAATTCATAAACTTATCCATTATATAAGCTGCCCTTGCCATGTATCCACTATCTTCAAGAATAGCTATAAGAAAATACATAGTGAAAATCATAGGTGTAAATACAAATACTGCCCCAAGTCCTCCTATTATTCCATCAGTTATAAATGATTGTAACAGTGCAGGCGTTCCCATACCAGTCAAAATGCCACCTACAAAATCTCCTAGAGCACTAAATCCACTATCTACTAGTCCTCCTAAAAATTCATTCCCAAAGGTCATTGATAGCTGATACATAAGAAACATTACTAATGCAAATATTGGTATTCCAAACCACCTGTGAGTAGTCCATTTGTCTATTTTATCAGAAGTACTTTCTACATTTGATACTTCTTTTTTAACACTATTTTGTACTATTTTACTTATAAATTCGTATCTTTTATCTATTATAAAAGCATCTGGTTCATACCCTATTTTGCCGGTTAATTTTTCTACACTTTTTTCCAATGTAGCATTTATCTTTTCAAGATTTTCATTCTCATTTGTATATTTCTTTATATATTCATCGCCTTCTAAAAGCTTAAGTGATGTCCATTGTACTGGGTATTCTAAAGTAGCTGAAGTTTCTAAAAAAGTTTCTGTAAGCAACTTAATTTCTTTATCTATGTCACTACCATAATCAATTTTAAATGCATCACGTTCTAATGAATCGCCTATTTTTATTGCTTCGCGTATAAGTTCTTTTATACCCTCGCTCTTAGTCGCAATAGTCGCAACAACAGGTATATTTAATGCTTTTGATACCTTATTAACGTTTATTTCTATGTTTTTATTTCTTGCTTCATCCATCATATTAAGTGCTAAAACCATCTTTGCACCAGTTTCTAAAATTTGCATAGTTAAATATAAATTTCTTTCAATATTACTTGAGTCAATTACATTAATCACTACGTCTGGCTTACTTTTTAATATAAAGTCGCGGGCTACTATTTCATCATCTGAGTATGCTCCAAGACTATAAGTCCCTGGTAAATCCACCACAACTATGTTTCTGCCTTCAAACTTAAATTTACCTTCTTTTTTTTCAACTGTAACTCCTGGCCAGTTACCGACATGTTGCTTTGAACCAGTTAATGAATTAAACAAACTAGTTTTCCCACAATTAGGATTACCAGCTAAAGCTATTACTAAATCTTTACTCATATTGCTCCCCCATAATTTCGCATTATTTTAAACTTCTCGGACCATAACCTTTTGTGCCATAGCTCGCCCCAGAACTAATCGAGTTTCTCCGACTTTCACAATTAAAGGACCATTATCATTTTTCATAATTTTTACTATAGCACCCTTGCTCATGCCCATCTCCATAATTTTCTTGCACATACTCTCGCCGCCTTGTACACTATTAATCTCTGCAAACTTTCCTATTCCAATAAAATTTAGTGGCATATTCATCATTCCCACCTCCATATTATTTTTCACACTTAAATGTCATTAAATCAATTTCACCATAATATCTCTTGCTTCGCTTTTTCTAAGGCTTAAAGAATATCCTCTAACCTGAAGCTCTATAGGATCACCCATAGGCGCTTTTCCTATTACAACAATTTCTGTACCTTTAACTATTCCCATATCCATTATTCTTCTTCGAACTTTACTTGCTAACGATATATCTACTACTTTAACCCTAGTTTTCAATTCTATTTCTACTAATGATATTTGATTTGTCATAAAATCACTCCTCTTAAACTTTATTGACGATATTGAAATTCATTATCAACTGCTATATAAAAAAATATATTTAATTTCTATGTAATACTCGTAATCATTTGATTTCCATTATCATCATACCGTAATATAGAATATTTGTAAACAACTATATTATATTTTTTACTAGAATTAATCCATTAATCTAATTTAGCTCGTCTACTATTTTTATATATTATTAATCTTAAATTTGTATACATACCAAATATTATTGTATAAATACACAATCTTAACCAGTCCATCTCTTTTCTATATAATAGTTAAAAAAAAATAAGCCCTCTAATTTAATAGAGGGCTTATTTATTATATTTTCAAAATTATATTATACAGGTCCCATTAACCTAATAGGTATGTACCCTTTTTTCATTAATTTACTTTTAGATCTTACATCTTTTCTTGCTACTGGAATTGGCTCGTAGGGTGTAACTGTAGGTATGTTTTGTTCATACACATTTAAATTATCACTGTTTTTCTTATCTGAATCTATATATAACATAATATGTCCTTTTCCACTACCATTATCTAAAAGCAAAGCATCTGCTGGTTTCAAATCATCCCAGGATATTTGGCTGACAAATTTTTTCCCTGTTTTACTAGTTCTCTTTACCTCATCATAAAGAGTAAGAGTAGTCTGCCTTTTTATTCCCCAAGCTGCACTAACTAAACCAGAACAGTCATTACCATATAGTCCTTTATTTTTATTAATTTTATTTAGAAAATCACCCGGTGATGAAACTTGATATGGGTCCATACTATATGGTACCCCCTGATATACTTTTCCTTTAATAAAAGTATAAGAACAACTCTTATCAACCATATTACGCTTAGGTATCCATTTTACTTCAGTCATTGCCTTTGCTTTGTTAAGACTCTCAATTTTTAAATCATCAGACTTACTTTCATCTTTAACTTTAGGAATATCAGAATCGGCTTTGGCATTATAGACTATATCACTATCTTTTAAAGAAAATGGAGAGATTTTCGGTATATTACTTAGGCTTGTACTGCTTCTAACCGGATTATGTGTAGGCGTTAATATAATAAAAACAAATAGAAACAAGACTATTGCAGAAAATATATTTATTACTATTTTGGCACCTTTAAACGTCATTCTCATATTTCACCCACTTTTTAAATATATAGTATACTTAATACTATTCTATTCAATAAAAAGTGAAATATTCCAAATAAATAATAATTGTATTATTTTTATAAGTTTATGCATTTATCGTATTATTCCTATAAGTTTATACATATTATTTTAATAACATTTATTGCATAATTATACATTTTCTAAGGTGCCATAGCAATGATTTCAAGTCCCCTAGTTTCATCTATTCCAAACATTATATTCATATTTTGCACAGCTTGACCTGCGGCACCTTTTATTAAATTATCTATAGCAGATATTACAATTACTCTCTTTGTACGCTTATCTACTTTGATTCCAATATGACATAAATTCGAGTTTCTTACCCATCTTGTTTCAGGTAATCCATCAATAATCTTTACAAAATAATCTTCCTTGTAGAAATCTCTATATAAATCTATAAGCTCACCTGTAGTTACTTCCTTCAAAAGTGACCCATAACAGGTTGATAAAATTCCACGATTCATTGGTACTAAATGCGGAGTAAAACATATCATTAAATCATCGCATGCAGCCTTACTTAGCTCTTGTTCAATTTCTGGAGTATGTCTATGACTAGCAACTGCATAAGCTTTAATTGACTCATTACATTCTGTAAAAAGCGAGCTAATATTCGCAGATCTACCCGCTCCAGATACTCCGGATTTAGCATCAACTATTATGGATTTTAGATCTATTAGATTGTTTTTCAAAAGCGGAGTTAGCGCTAATATAGTAGCCGTTGGAAAATACCCTGGATTAGCTAACAAGTTGCACTCTTTTATAGCTTCTCTGTTTGATTCAGTTAAGCCATAAACAGCACTTGCTAAAAGGCCTTCACTTTCATGTTTAACGCCATACCACTGTTCATATACTTCCTTAGATTTCAGTCTGAAATCAGCACCTAAATCTATCACTTTTACCCCAAGCGACAATGCTTTTTCAGCTATTTTAAAGGCCTTGCCCTGTGGCAACGCAATGAAAAGAACATTTATATTTGATAATTTACTTATAGCGGTTTCCATATCAACGCAAATGTCATCTATATAACTATAGAAGTTATTATAGATGTCACTATAGCCCACCTCTGCATAATTATGAGAAGAATAAAATTCTACATTAACCTCTGGATGCTTGTACAAAAGCCATGTTAGTTGTTCACCCGCATAGCCAGTGGCCCCCATTATTCCAGCCTTTATCATAATAACCACCTCTTAATTAAATTTAATGTTAAAAGTGATTATACAATAACCTTATAAAAAAATCAATATTTCATTGAATACTTATTCAAATTGGTGTATAATTATTCAAAAGTTGCAAAGTGCATAAAATTTAATGGAAATTACATATTAAAGTTGGAGGCCAGAATGGATATAACCGATAATCACTTAAATATAAAAGAGTTTTTACAAATTAATAAGTATGAGGGAAAGACCTTCGTTATAAAATATGGCGGAAGTATAATGAGTAACAAAGCCGCTAAGCTGGCCTTTGTAGAAGATGTAGTGCTTATGACAAGGGTCGGTATTAAAGTGATTATAGTGCATGGTGGTGGTGCTGAAATTAATAAATGGATTGAAAAAACCGGTGGAGAGCATAAATTTATAAAAGGATTAAGAGTTACAAACAGCGTTACTATGGAAGTTGTAGAGATGGTCCTATCAGGAAATATTAACAAAAGACTATCTTCTATATTAAGTACAAGAGGACTAAATGCCATAGGTATAAGCGGTAAAGATAGTAATCTAATAGAGGCTAAAAAGAAGTTTGTTTATAAAGGTAACCAAAAGTTTGATATAGGTTACGTTGGAGAAGTTGTTAATATTAATTCGCAGTTATTACACACTTTAATTAAAAATAACTATATCCCAGTTATTTCTCCTGTAGGCATAGGAGAGGACGGACATAGTTACAATATAAATGCAGATTATGCTGCAGCCTTTATAAGTGGTGTGCTAAAAGCTGAAAAGTTATTAATAATGACAGATATAGATGGTGTATATACAGATATAAAAGACCCATCAACGCTTTTATCATCAATCACAGTAGCTGAAACTAAAAATTTTATAGATAAGGGTATTGTTTATGGCGGTATGATTCCAAAACTGGAATGCTGCGTTACTGCTATTAATAAAGGCACTAAAAATGTTCATCTGGTAGATGGAAGAAAAAAACACAGTTTATTACTAAATGTAATCAAGAATTGTGGAACTAAAATTATAACAGCGAAGGAGTAAATAAATGATAGAAAATTGTATAATGGACACTTACGGAAGATATGATGTTACTTTTGAAAAAGGGCTTGGATGCAAGATTTATGATACAAATGGACGTGAATATATAGATTTCCTCTCAGGAGTTGCAGTAAATTGCCTTGGGCATAGCCATCCTGCTATAATAAACGCTATAACTGAGCAAAGCAGTAAACTTATTCATATATCAAATTACTTTTGGAATACTCCCCTCACGCTCCTTGCAACAAAGTTAATAGATAACTGTGATCATAGCAAGGTATTCTTTTGTAACAGTGGTACTGAGGCTGTGGAGACTGCATTAAAGATATCAAGAAAATACGGGAAATTAACAGGTACAAAAGATAAAAATGTACTTTTATATATGGGTAATTCTTTTCATGGTAGAACTATAGGTGCTCTTTCTGTCACAGGTCAGGAGAAATATCAAGAGGATTTTAGACCTTTAATGGACGGTGTACGTAAAGTAAATTTTAATGATACTTACGATTTAAAAAAGAATTTCGACGAAAAAGTATGTGGCATAATAATAGAACCAATTCAAGGAGAAGGCGGAGTTGTTTCAGCAAACAAAGAGTTTTTAGAAGAAGTAAGAACTCTTTGTGACAAATACAATGCTCTACTAATTTTTGATGAAGTTCAATGTGGAGTGGGACGCCTTGGAAGTCTATTTGCCTATAAGAAATTCTCTGTTATCCCTGATGTAATCTGCATCGCAAAAGCTCTTGGCGGCGGATTCCCAATAGGCGCGACCATTACCAATGTAAAAGCTTCTACTGCTTTTGTACCCGGTGACCATGGAAGCACTTTTGGTGGAAATCCTCTTGGATGTGCAGTCGCTCTCGCAGTTTTAAAAGAACTCGTAGATGGTGGAATTATAGATGAAATCGACGAGAAGAGTTTTTATTTATTGGACAGGTTATTAAATATCAAAGCAAAATATGAGATAATAGATGAAATACGCGGTATGGGTCTATTAATTGGTATAAAACTAAAAACCGACGCAAAGGAGTTTTGTAAATTGTGCTTTGACAAAGGCCTTCTTGTTATTTCAGCTGGAGATAACGTAATAAGATTACTTCCTCCACTTAATATAACAAAAGCAGAACTTGATGATGCTTTAGATATCCTTGAGTTAGTAATATCTGAAATCACAATCTAATAAATTAAGATTTTTTATATGACAAAAGATGCCACTCACTATTTGAGTGGCATCTTTATGTTAAAAAGATAATTATCTTAGGGGGATATATTATCTTTCTATATGTTTCCCAGTATGTATTTTTTTTATACTCTTTTTAATAAAAGAAATCAAATTATATATAATAATATAAACAGCAAAAACTGCTATGAATCCCCACACTCCTGCCACTATATCAGCAAATTCCATTTGGCCGCGATTGGTAAGCTTCTGCTCCAGTTCGATAGCAAAAACAATAACCAAAAGTACAGTAAATGTATATATAAAAGATAAAATAGAAATGCTATATTTCGCCATAGCCTTAAATGCCATATTAACTACAAAATAAATAAGCATACCAATTATGGCTATGACGATAAAATGAAGCTGCTTATCATCAAGTTGCGTATTAAAACCCGAAGAAAAATTTTCAATTAGATCATGTAATTCATTAACTATTGAAACCATAACTTTTAACATTTCAACCATACCCAGCCTCCTAATCCTTTACTTTTATTGTTTTATCTTATATTACGAAGAAAACTACCGAAATATATTTCAGTAGTTTTCCTTGTTATCTTTTGCTAACTAATATTTAACTACTCTAAAAGAGTGGTGCTTTAGACACAGGCTTTACATTTTCGTAAATAAATCTATGAATTTGATCTGCAGTAGCCTTAAGGTCAGCCTTCAAATACCAAACTCCGCCTATTGTTTTTCCCTCACAGTAGCCATCCACTGGAAATCTCTCCTGCTCTAAAGCAGTTGTCTTAGACGCAATCACTTTTGTCCCAAGGGCCATTACATCCATACTACTCATGCTTGTCTCAGTAAGAGGTAGAAGTTTAGAAACAACAGATGGGAATTCAGTTGCCCCCAGTGACTCAATCTTTGTGAGCATACCTGTTAATACAGTTCTTTGTCTTTCAGTTCTCTTAAAATCTCCTCCAGAAGTATAACGTATTCGTGAGTATGCAACAGCTTGAAGTCCATTTAAAGTCTGCGGTCCTGACCTTGTAATTCTAGTTATTGATTTTCCTTCAATTCCAGCTGTTTCATTCATATAACCATTTATTAAATCAATTTCATCTTGAGCAATATCTATAGTTACTCCATCAATACTATCTATTATCTTTTCGAGATTAAAAAAATCAACGGAAACATAATTTCTAATATTTAAATCAAAATTCTCATTAAGCGTTCTTATGGCAAGCTGTGGTCCACCGTAAGCATATGCATGGGTAATCTTTGTTTCATCATGCCCTTTTACTGCTACATATGTATCCCTCATAATAGAGGACATTTTTATTTTCTTGTTTTTTGTATCCACTGAAAGTACCATTATAGAATCCGAACGAGCTGGTTCCTTCGCAGTTCTTCTATCTAAACCGAAGAAAGCAATGTTTGTTATTCCGTTATCTTTTTCTGCTTGAGGCGATGCATCAGTCTTAATACCTAGAGCCTCATCGGTTTTCGATATTTTTACAGTGTTTATTTTACCGAGTTCATAAAAAGTGTAACCAAAAGCTCCCCCAAAAATTAACACACCAATAATAAATAAACTTAAAATAATCTTTGTTGATTTTCTCTTTTTACTCATATTTTCCCCTTCCATCATATGTTGCATAATCATTCTGAAAATACTAATTTTTTATATTTTTCTATTCTCTAATTTTCCACATATAGTACTCTGATTATTATATCCCCTTTTCTTGTCGTATGCAATATTTATCTAAATGCTATGTATAATCATTTTATCCTGCAATTAATTTGTAGTTATAAAATATCCACAACGTAATTATACTATAATATTTACTATTTTACTATATTTTGCCCATATCCGCATGATATTTTTATACTAATTACAAATTAATTTATCAAACTTTTCAGCTCAAGTTCTTTCCCTATAAATCCGCTATTTATAAACCGGAATATCAAAATATATTAGGCTATTAGGACAAAGCTCTGTTAATTTTTTTATATTAGATATTTGATTATATGCCCATTTAACATCTGTAGCATATTGGTGAGTTCCAGGACTTGCAGGATTCCATCTCATTTTATATAAAGTATTTTGATTTGTACTGGCATTATTTATATAACCCTCCGATATAAAATAAGCACCTCCATTTATAGCTTGTTCTTGAGTAAACCAACCTTGCTTATAAGCATATTCTGACCCGTACTTATTCGCATTCGAGTCATAAGCTCCAATTCCAAATAAGTTATAGGATACCCTTGGAGTAACAGCTTTCCCATCAACAGAAGTTACTAATATACCAGTTGCTAAAGCTGAGGTTCCATTTCCTGTTTCCAATATAGCATGAGATATTAGGTAAATCGGATTAATATTGTTAGTTTTTGCTGAGTTTAAAAACATTTGCCCTTTGTCGCTTAATACTCCTTTTCCCTTTAAAACATTGTTTAAGTCGGTAATTGAAGCACCGTCATTATAACTTAATTTTAATAATTCATATTTTCTATATCCATCATCAATAATATTTGATGGATCAACATATTCCTTTATCATACTGGCATTTGCTGGATCCCATGTCCAAGTTGTTGTGTTGTTATAAACCGCACCAGACGCAAGCTGGATACTAACCATTTTATCTAAAGATGTATTATAGCTATGGTATTCAATCATTCCATATACATTAATACCAATGTTTTGATTGATTATCCTTCCATCATCCCCCACCATCTCCACTCTTATAGTATGATTACCGGGTGTAGTTTTTGAAGTATCTAGATTAAAGTTTAAACCTGATTTATCTCCTCCTGTATATCCAGGGAAGGCTGCATTAACATCTCCTCTTGAACTTCCATATGCTGCTTTACCCTTAAAAATATTATCTAAATATATATTTACTGCTTTTACTCCTGAGGCATTTAAAGCCCACCCAACTATATTAATATTATTTTTGATAATATCATTATTTGAAGGTGTATCAACACATAATCTTTCAGGTAATTTTTTTAAAATTAAATTTTGGTTTATGGTTAAGCTTGTACCATCTTTGCCAATTGCAATAATTTTTAAATTCGCATTTTGTGTTCCTATTGCCAGCAATTTTAATGCATTAAAAGAAAAAGAAAATCCACTATTGCCTCCATTTAAATATCCTGGATATGCAGCATTTACATCGCTTCTTTCAACACCCTCAAAGGAAGTGCCTACTAAATTATCATTTAGGTAATATTGTATTTCTTTAATTCCGGAATCATTTAATGCCCAGCCTTCAATATGTATATCTTTTTGAGTAGTTGAAAAGTTGTCAATTGGAGTATCTACATGCATCATAGGGTCTTTTTTGTTGATAATTATAGATCTATCAATTTTATCTTCACTTCCGTCCTTACCAATTGATACAACGGAAAGATTATGCGTCCCTGGTGATATAGACTTTGTATCTAAGTTATAGCTATATCCACTTTTATCTCCATTAGGATAACCTGGGAATGCAGCATTTACGTCACTCCTGTCTAATTCATAAGTTGCATTAGCAGTATATACATTGTCTATATATATTTTTATTTCTCTTATACCAGTAGCATTCAATGACCACCCTTTGATATTAAAACTTTCCCCACTAATTGATTGAGCCTCGCTAGGTGTCTCAACATATACTCTCGATGGTAAAAGGGTAGTAGCCATTACCGTATTACTTTTATTTGTATACAATACAAACAAAGTCATAGCCATAAACAATAACGTTTTTTGAATATTTCGCTTTCTCAATTTATATTTCACCCGCCCTTATCAAAATAATTATATTAAAAATTTTTTTCATTCATTTTCATTTAATTTATCGGTGTTAATGTATCTTCTATCAGATCCCATTCAAACGCTTTACCGGTGTCAACTTGAACATAATACCATCCCAATGTACTTATGTGATCACTCATATCATCGTATACTCGAAGAACATAGTAATCTTTTCCACCTTTCTTTTGCGTATGGTCATATCCAACCTTTACCTTTTGGTTTTTGTTAATTACGATTTTGCTTACTATTTCAATCGCTTTTTCCTTTGTAAATTCATTCTTTTTAATGTTTTCGTTAATATTATTAGCCTCTTTTCCAACTTCTGCTTTGTCAGCTTTTTTTTGTTCCTCTATTTTTTTTTGATTTTCCAAAAGCCTCTGTTCTTTCAACTTTTTTTGTTCTTCCGGAACTTTCTGCTCTTCTATTTTTTTTTGATTTTTCGAAACTTTCTGTTCCTTTATTTTTTTTTCTTCAACCTCCTTATTCAATTCTTCTTGTTTTTTATTTACAATTTTTCCATCAGCTTTTTTTTGTTGAATAATAACCATCTGCCCTTTTTTATCACTTTGATGCTTATTATATATTGAAATAATAAAGATAACCCCAATCACAATAGTTAAAAATATTGCAATTAATCTCACTTCTTTTGATTTAAAACGTTCGCGTATTTTATTCAATAATCTATCCCCTTTAATAATTGTAAATACAATAAATTATATATTCCACCATAATTATACTTTAAAATCACTTTTAAATCAATATTTTACAAAATATCCATAAATTAAATTAACGACGAAAAAACTGCTGAAATATATTTCAGCAGTTTCCTTTGCTGGCTTTCGCCAAGCTCTTTATTAAATCATCACCTGCAATGCTCCAATATTAATATAAAACACCTTTTATAACCTACTTGAAATAATTATAAACTACTTCAGCCATTTTACTCGCAAAAGCATCTTGCTCTGCATTATTCGCAGTTTTAGCTGCCTCTTGTAAGTTACTTATAAATCCACATTCAACCAAAATAGAAGGCATATTTGTATTTTGAGTAACATACAAATTATGGTCACTTTTTCCTCTGTTATTATAACCTAAATTAGCTAAGGCATCTATTAATCGCTGAGCTAGATCAGCACTTTTCAATGCTGCTAAAGTTGGAGTTGTATCATAATTTATACCGTTTTTCGTTACTATACCACTTTTGTCTAGATTGGGTCTATAGGTACTATAATGTGTAGTTATACCACTGGACTCTGGGGTATATGCGAAATCATGGTGAATACTAAGAAATAAATCTGCCTTAGCATTATTTGCAATATCAACTCTTTTTTTCAGACTAGAAGTTTCATTATCATAAAATTTATCATTTTCATTTCTTGTCATTATTACATTAAACCCATACTGTACTAACTTATTTTTTAATTTAAGTGCTAATTGCATATTTAAATTTCTTTCCACATAGGTAACCCCACCAAAAGTTGAGTAGGATCCATCATCTCCACCAAAATTATGCCCTGGATCTATAACAATAGTTGCTTGTATCTTAAAGTGTATACTTTTATAAGCAATAGTATTGTCATAACCCTTAGCGTATACCCCGATTGTATGAGTTCCAAATCCTATATCATCTATGCCTAGTTTATATGCAAACCCTGAGTTAATCGAATATGGATATTTGGGATAGGCAGCTTGAACATCCGATCTTAATACATCAGCTTGAACACTTCCTTTTAATTGGCCATCTAAATAAATGTCAACTTGTTTTACTTTGGAATCATTCAATGCCCATCCCCGTATGTTTAGCTCTTTTCTTTCAGTTAAATTATCATAATCCGAAAAATCAGTATCTATATTTACATTTGGGTTTAATTTTTGGAGGTCAAAGCTTCTTTCAACAGATGCCTCACTTAAATCATTCCCAACTGAAGTAACTTTAACTGAATGCTTGCCAATTGATAAATCAGATAATGAACTAACAAAGTTAAATCCACTTTTTTCTCCATTAGGATATCCATTATATGCTGAGTTCACATCCGGTCTATTTAGGCCATAATCTGCCTTTCCTTTATAAACTCCATCAATGTAAACATCAACTTCCTTCATACTAGACTTATTTAAAGCCCAACCACCTATAACTAATTGTTTATCTTTTGTAAGACTACCAATTTCATTTAAAAAAACTCTAGGTTCTGAACCAACAATATTTAATTGCTTAGATATAACCTGTGAACTACTATCATTCCCAATAATCTCTATCCGCAATAAATGCTGCCCTAACAAAATTTCATTTGTGTTTAATGCATATTGAAATCCAGATTTACCCCCGTTTATATACCCTGGGAATGCTCCATTAACATCATCTCTTGTTAATCCACACTGTGCCATACCTTTTAATTGGCCATCCACATAAACCTTAACATCTCTTACTCCCTCTGCATTTAAAGCCCAGCCTTTAACATCAATGGTGTTTATCTTTGCTATATTACTATAGGATGGAGAATCAATATAGCCTATAGGTTTTTTCTTCTCCACTATTATCTTATTATCTATAGTTTTTTTTGTTCCATCTGCGCCTACTGCCTCTACCCTTAAATCATAATTTCCTGGAGGCGTGTTATTTAGAGGGATTTTATATGTAAATCCACTAAAGTCACCACTAGGATATCCTGGAAATGCCTTATTTACATCTGATCTATCAATTCCATAGACAGCACTACCTATAAATTTGTTATCCAAATACATATTAACTTCTTTTATCTTTGAAGTGTTAAGTGCCCATCCATCAATTAGAATTTCTTTTTCAAATTTTTGGTTATTTAAAGGAGTGTCAATAAATAATGTATTGTCACCTTTATAAACTTCCACTACCATTTGACTCTCAATACTACTTTTATCATTTCCTACAGTAACTACCTTTAAAACATTTCTACCTACAGCTAATTTATTAGCATTAATAGTATAATCAAATCCTGATTTTGAAGCATTATTATAGTAGGGGTAAGCATCCTTTACATCTTCTCTAATTAATCCATAATCAGCATTTCCACACTCGACATCATTCACATAAATTTTTACCTGATTAACGCCTGAGGGGTTTAATGCCCAGCCAGCAATCTTCAAGTCTCTTCCATTTACATACCTGCTTAAGGTTGGATCATCAATATAACTCATAGATTCTTTCTTTAAAATAATATTGCTTTCCTGTATATCTCCATTGTTCCCTACAGCTTTTATGGTAACTGTCGCTGTAGAAGTCTTTATAAGACTAGTATCTAGCTTATACGAAAACCCAACTTTATTTCCATCTGGATAATTAGGATAAGCATCTGCTACATCCGATCTATCTAAATTATAATTAGCTTTACTTAAAAATTGATTATTTAAATATATTTGTACTTCTTTCATACCATTTTGATTAATTGCCCATCCACTTATAATTTCCTCATCGCTGTTTACCACTTTTTGATCTAGAGGCTTGTCTACAATCATTTTAGGCAATTGATGTACTTTTTCAATATTCCTAATTTCTTTAAATTTTGATCCATCAAGTCCTATAGCTTCAACTAATATCTTATGTACACCATAATCTAAATTTGTATTTTCAATATCATAGTTAAATCCAGATTTACTGCCATCAGGGTATCCTTGGAATGCGCTATCCACATCTGGTCTTTCCAATCCATAAGTTGCAGTTCCTATAGCTTTATCATCCAAGTATATTTTTACTTCTTTTACACCTTTAGGACTTAGTGCCCACCCTGCAACCTTCAACCCTTTATCTCCATAAACTTTAGGCGAACTAGGAAAATCTAGACAAATCTTATTCTCTGTTGCTGTACTTGGATGTTCTTGTGCTAATGCTAATGCTTGGACATTAAATAAAGGTAAAATAAAAATTACTAACATATTAATTACTATAGCAAGCCTAGTGCTTTTCTTCATATGTTCTCGCTTCCTTTCTAACAATTTAATGCATATCCAACATTTAAATTTTTTTAAGAAATCTATCATCATAAAAACATATCATAATTAAATAATACTGCTATGAGATATTTTTACCATAATACTTCTTATTGTAATATATTTAATACCATATTAATTAAGAAAACATAAAAAACCCAAAAATCTAAAAGCTTTACTCTACAACAGATTTTTTTTCAAATAACTCCATTAAAATTATTAAGAATACAGGAATAAAAAAGCCGTGGGCTCCTGCAAAGTATGGATTAGTTGTACTTGCTACCACTACAGATATTAAACCTATTCCCCACCCTTTTAGTATACATTGCTCAATTATTACATTATTACTTCTGATAATTTTATAAGTATTATAAATTATATGAATAAATCCGAACCCCAAAAATAATATACCTATTAATCCAGTTTTATACCATAATTCAAGATAATATAGTTCAAAATTCAATCCACTTCTCCCTGTTTCTACCTCATATGCATTTATTTCAGCACCAAATCCTGACCCTATTACGACATGTTTTTTGATACCGTTTATTAAGTACTTAGTCTGAATGCTCCTAATATTATTCGAAGGTTCCTTTTGATTAAATTGCGTTGTTGACTGAACTCTTCCAACAATTTCATTAAGAATACTATTCCCATTATGCTTTAATGCTACATATCCTAAAGATACGCATAAGCAGATTATAACAATATTCAAAAGAAACCGCTTTTTATTAGCTATTTGTATAAAAAAAGGAGTTAAAATTACCACTACAAATGTCCCCACCCAGTACCCTCTTGTACCTGTAGCAAGTATACCTATAAGCAAAATTAAAATATATACGCTTTTAACTATTATATCTTTTATATCTTTTATATCTTTTATATCCTTCTTGTTAATATACGCTAATTTAATTAAACACAAAGCTAAAGCCACTTGCATTAGTATCCCATTTGCAATATACACTCTAGCATATTCATTTGAATATAACAGTCCTGTAATTAACCCATAATGAGTTATTTTTTCAAACTTTTCCAAGTATGTTACAGGGTTTATTCCTAGCCCAATTACATTATGACTCCATAAGAAAGCTATAAATACAAGTAGTGCAACAACAACATTGTAGATTATAAATAAATTAATTAAATTAATTATCCTTTTCTTGTCTCCATTTATAAACACTACAAAAATAAACACATACAATATTGATATAAACACGTTTAAATTTGAAATTATATCTTTTAAATTATTACCATTTACAATACCAATAATAGCGCCATAAATAATAAAACAAAAAATAGCTGCCATGTAAAATTTAGATCGATTGCTAAACTTTATTTTATTTTTATAATAATATAACATTGCCACTAGAAGACCAATACCAAATAAAACCATCCTTATTGGTAAGCCAAATAATCTTCCAAGCCCGCCGAGTATTATTTCTGTAAACATGACATATAACAAAATGTCGTTTATATTCAAATTAATTTTTTTTAACATAACTTAACCTACCTTATTAGTCTATTTTAATTTGATTATAGATATTTCTTCTATAATCCAATACTCCTTTTATAATCATCTTATATTTTGATAATTTATTTTTCTCATGCAATTGTATTTTTATTATCTCATTAATAAAACGAAGTTTGTCCTCTCTTACCCACGTTGGGAAATCACTTTTAAATTCTTTCCAACAATAAAATCTATTACGTGTTATATAATATCTTCGTATAACAGAATGATTTGTAACAATTATTTTTTTGCCAAGAAAACTCTTATTAACAGAATCGCCTAAGCTATGTAATAAAATGATATTAGATACCTTTAATATATTATAATTTTTTCTCTTAATCCTTAGACAAAATTCATGATCTACAAAATCTATAAATAATTTTTCATTAAAAAATCCTATTTTATTAAATATTGAAGCTTTAACCAAATTTCCTGAAGTCATTTCAACAATAACATTTTTTAAGTTATCTATATCAAAACTATACTTTTCGCACTTGAAATTTACAGTTTCAGTTTCACTCTTATCAACATAAGTTGGAGCAATTATAGCCACCTTATCTCTTTCATTTTCTGATAAGTTTTCATACACACAAATCATATTTTCAATCATATTTTCAGTAGCCACACTATCGTGATCTAAAGTGAAAATCCACTCATACCCTTCTGATAATGCAAATTTAACTCCATAATTCAAAGCTTTTGCAATACCGTAGTTTTCGTTATTATAAATGATTTTAATATAATCATTTTCATCTAATTTAGCCAATTCATTTATAGTATCTCTATTAGATCCATTATCAATTATTACTACTTTATCAACCTGTCCTTTTATAGCATCTACGCATTTATATATATCCTTGCCAATGTTATAAGTTATAACTACTGCACATACATTTGTATTAGTTCTCATATCTACCATATCCTATCGTCAACTTTTTATTAAATCGATAAAATCACATTGCATAGTAACTTTATCTTCAAAAGCCTTATGCTTTAATTTCATCTTATTTTTCAAACTCAATATCTCTTTAATTGATTTCAAATTGAAAGGTTCAAATATTAAAGAGAACATTAAAAATTTTATAAAATTCTTGATTATTTGCCACTTATCTCTTTTAAATGTTTGTTTTGTTTCATTTTTTAAAATCATTAGATATTGATTTCTGAAAGATAATCCTCTAATAAATTTAGATTGTTTTTTTCTAGCATTAATATAATTTTTAATTCCATTTTCACCTTTTCCGAAACCTCTTCCATGGTATGCTATTGCTTTTGGATAATACATACACTTGAGTCCCGCTAAGTTAAATCTCCATGATAAATCTATATCTTCTTTATATGCAAAAAAGTCTTCATCAAAATATTCATTTTCTATCCTAACTTTTTCTAAAGCTGATTTCCTATAAAAGGGAGCTGCACCACAAACTCCAAAAATCTGTTCTGTGGTGTCATATTGACCAATATCCTCTTGATTTTGCCCTCTATCAATGCATCTCCTACTACGAAACATTTCTATCCCAGCGCTATCTATGTAATTCAATTTTTTATCATTCTTAAAATCATACTTTAATAACTTTCCTGACACTGCAGCAATTTCTTCATCTCTTACTGTGAATATATAAAGCTTCTCAACGAAATCTGACTCCATCACAATATCAGGATTAATTATCATAACATATTCTCCATGTGCCATATTAATCCCTTGATTTGCAGCTCCCGAATATCCCAAATTCTTATCATTATTAACCTTAATAAAATTTTCATTTGGGTATTCTTTGCAAAAATATTCATATGAATCATCACTTGAATTATTATCTATAAAAATCAACTCAATATTTTTGAATGTTTGCCGGATTATTGAATCTATACATCTTTTTATGTATGATTTATTGTTCCAGTTTATCACAACTACACTTACGGTATCCTTCATACAACTAATCCTCTTCCTCAACGTAATCTAATATCTAATAAATTTAGTATCAAGCTATTCTTTAATTTTATAAACGAATTGTATATCTAACTCTCTTAATTGTTTTTGAACCTTGTCTTTTTCTGATAAAAGTACTTCATCTATTCCATCTAATGGCCATTCTATATTAATATCTGGATCGTTCCATAACATGCCACAATCAAATTCCGGATGATAAAAATCAGTACATTTATATACAAATTCTGCTTCATCAGATGTAACTAAAAATCCATGTGCAAAACCTTCTGGCACATAAAATTGTTTTTTATTTTCTTCAGTTAATAATACGCCATACCATTTACCAAAAGTCTCTGATCCTTTCCTTAAATCCACAGCTACATCAAAAACTTCACCTTTTATTACTCTAACAAGTTTTCCTTGAGTATGCTTAGTTTGGAAGTGTAACCCTCTGAGCACTCCTTTTGTAGACATAGATTGATTGTCTTGTACAAACACCATGTCAAGTCCTGCTGCTTTAAACTCCTCATAATTATAAGTTTCCATAAAGTATCCTCTGTTATCACCGAACACCTTTGGCTGTATAACATATAAACCTTCTATTCCTGTTTTAGTAAATGTAAATTGTCCCATAAATATCACCTATACTTTCTTATTAATCTTTTATTCTATTGAAGCTGCTGCTTCTTTATACACGTCCTTATATTCATCAGCTATATTTAATAAATATCTACCATATTCCACTTTGAATAACGGTTCTGCAAGCTTTATCAATTGTTGCCTATCTATAAATCCTTTTCTATAAGCAATTTCTTCTAAACAAGCAACATACAGCCCTTGCCTTGTTTGAATAGCCTCAACAAAATTAGAAGCTTCAAGTAGTCCTCTATGAGTTCCAGTATCAAGCCATGCCATTCCACGTCCAAATAGCTCAACCTTTAGTTTGCCACGTCTTAGATATTCATTATTTACCGCAGTAATTTCTATTTCACCTCTAGCAGATGGTTTAACATTTTTCGCTATTTCCACTACATCATTATCATAAAAATACAGTCCTGGAACTGCATAATTTGATTTTGGATTTTTAGGTTTCTCTTCTATAGATACTACATTGTTATCTTTATCGAATTCTACTACACCAAATTCTATTGGGTTACTAACATGGTATCCGAATATAGTTGCACCTACTTCTCTTGAGGCAGCTTTTTCTAATCTTTCACTAAATCCATATCCATGAAAAATATTATCGCCAAGTACTAATGCAACTCTATCATCACCTATAAATTCTTCTCCAATTATAAATGCATCAGCAAGTCCTTTTGGTTCTTCTTGCACTGCATATTGTATATTAAGTCCTAATTGACTTCCATCCCCAAGTAAAATTTCAAAAGTACTTGTATCTCTTGGTGTTGATATAATTAATATATCCTTAATTCCTGTTAGCATTAACACTGATAATGGGTAATATATCATTGGTTTGTCATATATAGGTAATATCTGTTTAGACACAGCTTTAGTTATAGGGTAAAGCCTAGTTCCAGAACCTCCAGCTAATATTATTCCTTTCATCTTTGTTCCTCCTAAATTTAAATTATAATCCTAGAAAACCTTTTTTTCCTTTTTAGTAGCATTCATTGTTAAACTTAATCCCCATTTTGAGTAGATACCCAAATATGTTAGTAAATTTACAATTGTATTGTATTTATTTTTATAATGTTTATTATAGAATATAAACATTGATTTGTGAAATTCGCCTATCATTCTTGTGCTTTGCTTCTTACTGCTTTCACCTTTATAATGAACTATTCTTACCTTAGGATGATAATAGTTTTTCCACCCTGCTTGTTTTATTCTATAACACCAATCAATGTCCTCTCCATACATAAAAAAGGTTTCATCAAGAAGCCCAACCTGCTCAATGGCTTCCTTGCGTAGCATCATAAACGCTCCAACTAAAGAATCAATTTCGCTTTCTTCATCCTCATGTATAAATGTAGCATTATATCCTCCAAATTTTTTATTATTTGGAAATAGCTTGTCTAGCTTCATAAGATAGCATAAAGAGTTCCATGGAGACGGGAATCCTCTTTTGCATGCTTTATCTAAAGTGCCATTAACTTTTACCACTTTACATCCAAGGCATCCAATCTCTTTATCCTTTTCCATAAAATCAACGCATTCCACTAATGTACCTTTTGGTACAATAGTATCAGGATTTAAAATTAGAACATACTTGCTCGACCTGCATTGTCTTATGGCTAAATTATTAGCCTGTGAAAAGCCACCATTAATGCTGTTACGTATGAGCTTTACTTGTGGAAATTCACTTTCTACCATCGTAGCACTACCATCTTTTGATTGGTTGTCTACTACCCATATTTCATATTCTATGTTTTCAGTATTCTGAATTACGGAACTTAAACAATCCCTTAATAAATCTACCGTATTATAACTTACTATAACTATTGACAAATCCATACGCTGTCCCTCATTTATCTTTTGATATTTTAATGAGACAATAAAACTTTATATTGCCCCTTCTTTTTAAATACTACAAAAACTGTTTTTAAAGTAATTTTTATATCCATCAAAAAACTTCTTTTATCTATGTATTCCATATCTAAATGGAGCAATATGTTACTATTTTAATTAATTTACGCTATGTCATTAATTCCCTTTTAATACAATTTAATGCATTTTAATACAATTTATATTTATTCCCACTCCGTATTCGAGTATACCATAATATTTATGAAAAGTTAATATTTTTTTTTAATATTTCCAAGTTTTTCATGCTCTTTTCCTAAGCCATTTGCAACCTAATATATACCATAAAATGAAAAAGCAGGTGTATTATCTACTCCTGCTTTTAATTATTTTAAATACTCACTAATCGCTTCCTGCCAAGTCCTAGTTATATCCCCAGTAGTCAATTCCAACATATAATTTCTAAGCACTGAATATTCAGGCCTTTTCGCTGGTCTTTTAAATTCATCAGTTGTACAAGGCAAAACTTCTGTATCAATTCCTTTAAGTCTAAATATTTCTTTAGTGAATTCATACCAGGTACATTCACCTTTACATGTGCCATGAAAAAGTCCATAATTCTTATCTTCTACGAGTTTTATTATAACTCTAGCTAAATCAACTGTACTTGTAGGAGTTCCTCTTTGGTCATTAACTACTTTTAATGTCTTATTAGTTTTGCTTAAATTTATCATAGTCTTTACAAAATTATTTCCATCTCCGTAAAGCCATGCAGTTCTAATTATATAATGCTTAGGATTGTGATTCTTAACTAATATTTCTCCCTCAAGCTTTGTCTTTCCATAGATAGTTTGTGGATTTACGGGATCAAACTCTGTTAGTGATTGATTTACATCGCCAGCAAAAACATAGTCTGTTGATACTTGAACAATTTCGGCTCCAATTTCATTTGCAGCCGCTGCTAAGTTTTTAGGTCCTATTGTATTTATCCTATATGCCATATCTATTTCAGTCTCACATTTATCAACAGCCGTAAGTGCAGCACAGTTAATAATCACATCTGGTTTATTTTTATTTACAACACTATATACTTGATCTACGTTTGCTATATCTAAATCTGATACATCCGTAAGTATTAAATCAATGCCTTTTTTCCCTTTATATTGGTTAGCGAGTTCGCGACCGAGCTGACCATTAGCTCCTGTAATTAATATCTTCATAATTCATTCTCCTTTATATCTAGTTATTTTTTCATAATTAAAACAATAATTCCATTATCTCTTGCGATCTGAGCTTAAAATAAAACTCTCAGAGTTCAATCCCTAAGAGTATCATTTTAACTGCGTTTATAACATAAAATCAAATTATCTCTTAAGAATAATGTCACAAATCCTATCGACATCATCTAAACTTAAATCAGCATAAAGTGGCAATGTAAGCACCCTATCTGCTATGTAGTTTGCAACTGGTGTCTTTTCAACATCAAATCTACCTTTGTAGCATTCAAAACTATTCGTGAGGGGATAGAAATATTTACGAGCAAAGATATTCTCTGCTTTCAGCTTCTCAATCACTTCATCACGACTTAGCTTATACTCATCAAATACTACAGGGAAGTAAGCATAGTTGCTCTTCACCCCTATTTGAGGTTTACATACCTTAATTCCATTAGTACTCCCTAATCTTTCAATATATCTTTCTACCACAGCTTTTCGATTTTGTATCTCGCCATCAACATGACGAAGGTTGCAAATACCCATTGAGGCTTGGAATTCATTCATTTTAGCATTTCCACCTACATACTCAACAGACTCTGGTCCAGTAATACCGAAATTTTTCAAGTCATTTAATATTCTAGTTAACTTATCATTCTTAAAGGTTATTGCTCCACCCTCAATAGTATTGAATACCTTTGTAGCGTGAAAACTAAACATTGAAGCATCACCAAAGTTAGCGACACTTACACCCTCTGCCGTTACACCAAAGGCGTGAGCAGCATCGTAAATAACTTTTAGGTTATGCTTATTTGCTATCCTTTCAATCTCCTTGACATTACAAATATTCCCATAAACATGCACTGGGATAATAGCGGATGTCTTATCCGTTATCAAACTCTCCAACTTGTCCACGTCTATAGTGTAATCGTCAGGATTCACATCACAAAATACTGGCTTTAAACCATTCCTTACTATTGCATGAGTTGTAGATGCAAATGTGAAAGGCGTTGTTATAACTTCTCCTTTAAGATTGAATGCTGCTATTGCGCACTCCAATGCAAGATGTCCATTAGTGAAAAGAGTAATATTTGGAGTATTTAAATAATGCAGTAATTTTGCTTCTAATTGTTTATGTTTTGTACCCATATTAGTCAGCCAGTGGCTGTCCCATAGGTCTTTAATTTCTTCTGTGTACTCCTCAAATTCTGGCATTGAGGATCGAGTTACTTGAATTGAGTTCAATATACTCACCTCTTTATATTATTTATAAATCTGTTAATTTTTAACCCCTAAGTTCCTCAAATCTATTTAGTTCCATTTCCTTTTTAAAATCCTTTAGATAATCTAAATAGTAATACTGAGGTATGTATCCTAACTCTTCTCTGGCATTTGTTATGTCCATAATAAATTCTCTACTATTAGGTTTATCTGGGCAAGGAATAATTACGGACTTACTACCCTTAGGTGAAAATACTTCAATTACGCCTTCAATTTGTTCTTTTAAAGTTACAGCCCTACCAGTACCTACATTATAAAACCCACATTCTCTATCAACCGTAATCGCTTTACACAGCATTTGGCAAAAATCTCTAACATAAACTACATCTTTTGCTTTAGTCGGTTCTCCCCACATTTCAATTTGTTTACCTGCCATTGCTTGATTCATCAAATGGCGATAAGCAAGCACTCTTTTTTCACCATCAACATAGAAATATTGATTAGGTGTATATGCATAGATAGTCGGGCACCTGAATATGAAGCTCTTAATGTTATACGTCTGATGATAATGTTCTATCATATCTACGGCGGTGTTTTTTGATATAACATATAATGCATGATCGCCTTTGTAACTAAAACTTCTCGGGAAATCCGGTTTAATTAAAATTTCCTTCCCCCAGTAACCAGAAAGATCACCTTCCGACTGTGGATATAAAATCCTATCAGCTTGAGTCCTTCTGCAGTACTCTAATACGTTAAAAGCTCCAACTATATTAGTTTCCATATACTGTTCTGGCTTATAGCCTTCCATATATGCTGGTAGAGCTGCAGCAAGATTAATGACAGCATGAATACCATTCTGTGGTAACTTGTTAAACTGACTAGAGTCTGTGATATCAACACTGTAATACTCTATTCCCCTCTTTTGAAAAAATTTTGTTTGTTTACGACCAACAGCTATTATCTCAAATTCTTGGGAATTTAGGTTTTCAATACAATATTCTATTAAATATGCTCCAGTGTTACCTGTTGCGCCAAAAATAATTACTTTTTTTTTCAGCTTCCACACCGCCTTCTTATATTAATTCGTATGTTTCAAGCATATCTTTAATCTGATATCTTGAATTAAACATCATCACATCTATTATTGATAAGTTTGACACAAATTCATTATTAAACTGCTGATATTCAACCGTCCCGGTCTTCAGAAAACTAAGTTTTATCTCTCTATCTGCAAAGTCATCATAAGAATATAGATCTTGTCCTCCTACCGCATTGTAATACTCATCTGCACCAATCACCTTGCATATTTCTATAACTTTGTCCTGACCTTTTAAATCATTATTTTTATTTATTGTTGATGAAACAATAATCTCAGTATCTATAGATAAATATTCACAAATTTGTCTTATGGAAAATTCCAAATACTTTGCTAAATTACTCTCGTCTTGATTAATAATATTCTCAATAACCGAAAAGGCATCTGAATAATATGGTGCTTTTTTATAACAACTTTCAATAGTTTTAAGCAGCTTTTTGTTTTGAATTGGGTTTCCTAATACCTCAACTTCATTAATGCGCTTATTAGGGCTTGCGCCATTCATCTGAAGGTTTATCATTTTACCCTCACCATTCATCAAAATTTTGTTTCTGTTTATCCATCCACCTTTTATAAAGTTAACATCATCATATATGACGTATTTATCTACTGCGTTCATTAATTGCCAATACCCTATGTATGGTAAAAAGTATGGTTGCATTATACCTACCTTCATTTTGTTGCTCCTTTCATACTTTTGAAAACATCCTTATTATCCTGATTTAATTAATGTTTGCTCTTTTTATTTACCTTTTTTTAAAATAGAATTTAACAACTCATACACAGTGTTTAATTCTTCTATTCTTTCAATTTTACTTAAACCTACATATGCCACTACCCCTATTATGAATTGAGCTATAATTTTAACTAAATTATTATTAGGAAGCACTGCGCCACTGAAATAAACAACTATTGCCATTATCACTGATGCAACAAATGTAGGCATTATATCCTTGATTTGTTCTATAGTTGAATAAGAAAGCAATTCAGCTGAATAATAGGAGTTTATAAAATAGGCAATATACGAACTTAGAACCGCCGCCCAAAGTAATCCATTAATACCAAATTTAAAAAATAATACTATTACTATTAATATTAAACCTATTGCTTTTTTAATGATCTCTAATCTTAAAAACAAATCAGATCTTCCTTTTACTTGAAGGATATTCAAATTAATTGCATGAAGTGGAAATAACATTCCTGCAAAACATAATATTTGAAAATAAACAATAGAATTCACCCATTTTTGTCCAAATATTAATCTTATAAGGGGACTAGCAACCGCTGCTAATCCTATCATTAAAGGAAAAGTTATAAAAACTGATGTCTTTATAATCTTCTTATAAGCATCTCTTAGTTTGTCCTCATTTTCTTTTATACTACTAAGAACAGGATAGCTCACTTTTTGTACTGAGGATGTTATCGATTGAGATGCAGTATCTCTTAATTTTTGAGCATTCGTATAATAACCAAGCTCTACTGCTGAAAATGATTTCCCTATTATTAAAAAATATAAATTATTATATAATGTATCAATCAATCCAGATGCCAATAATTTCCACCCAAACCCAAATAGCCTTTTAAAAGATTCTACGCTAAAAACTAATGATGGTATCCAGCTATTATAAATACACAATAAAAAAGATTGAATAAGTTGCATAGATAAAGTTTTAATTACAAGACTCCATACTCCAAACCCCATATAAGCGAAAATAATCGCAATAATACCTGATAAAACAGATGATATTAAGCTTATTTTGGTTTGGGTTTTAAAATTTATACTCTTTGTTAACATAGTTCTTTGAATTAATCCAAAGGAATTAATAATAAGGACTATTGCAAGCACTCTTAATATAGCTATAAGTTGGGGTTCTTTAAAAAATCTGCTAATGCCACCTGCGGAGAGAAATAGTACTATATACAGTACGACTGCCATAGCAAGATTAAAATAAAAAACTGTTGAATAATCCTCCTGGCTTGGCTCTTTCTCCCTAATTAAAGCATTAGTAAACCCACTATCTATAAATGATTGAGATACTGCAATAAAAACTGTTATCATTCCTATGATCCCAAAATCTTCTGGCACTAAAAGTCTTGCAAGTATTACTAAAATCACAAATTGTATTCCCTGATTTGCAATTAAATCTGAAAAGCTCCAGAATAGACCTGATATTGTTTTTTTCTTTAATGTACTTTGTTCTTGCATTTGTTTTCTCCTAAACTATTTTTGAAATTGAATAGTTACTAATATGTATCGTGAAATAACATCTACCTTAGACTACTACCAGTTTCCATTTGCTATTATTTCTTTTTATATAAACCGGATGATTTTAAAATTTTCTTTAGTAGTTTATAAAAGAATATTATTATAATCCATACAAACATTTTAACTTTACATATACTACTATTTTTCGAAACGTATTTTTTCATAAAGTCTTTGAGTTTAGGTATATTAAACGTACAAATATAATTCAAAATTATTTCACATTCTATTTTTTTTAATTCTGTGTTAAAAAGTTTACTATAATTTGTATCCATATTTGATAAGTTAGCTAATGAATTCACCATATCAATTCTAAATAAATTCGGATTGTTTTTAGTTTGAGCTGAAAATGATGAACCCGAATCTCTTATCCATCTGTAAGTCCCCATATTTTCACTAAAATATTTAATTTTACCTTTCGTCAATAGCAAAAGCTTAAATGGATAATCGCCAACAATTTCTACATCCTTGAGAAGTTTATTACGTACCACGGAATAATCCTCTCCCCATATATTTTTAAAAACCAAACTAAGAGTAGGAAGATTATTATATTTAAATTGGTCTAAAGGTGTTTTCAAATCACCTTTATAGCTACCAAACGGTGTATCGCTTAATAATTTACGATTTTCATCTATTATAGATACATCATGGGCTGTTGCGATATAATCACTGTTATTTTCTAAAAAATCTATAGACTTTTGTAATTTCGTTTTATCTGTCCAAAAATCATCGCCTTCTAAATATGCGATATATTCACTATTACAATTTTTAGATACTTCTAAACAGTTTAATGATGCTCCAACATTCTTTTCATGTAGGATTAATTTAATTTTATCTGGAAATCTCTGCTTATAGTCTTTTAAAATTTCCCTGGTATTATCAGTAGAACAATCTTCCCCAATAATTATTTTATAATCAAAGTTCACTTCCTGCATTAGTATACTGTCAATTGCTTCTTCAATGTACTTTTCATGATTATATGCCAACATATGTATAACCAATTTAATCACTTATTAACACCTCCTTGTATAATCTAATTATAAGTTTTGATAATAAATTTGTAGTAATAGCAGTAAGTCTATCTGTCTCTCTATTAGCTCCTGCAATTAGTATCTTCATAATCCATTCTCCTTTATATATCTTCTGTATAAGGTATAAAACTATCAGAGCTTAATCCCTAAGCGTATTATTTATATCAATTATTTTTCATACATATTGTTGTAATAATTTTGGTACTCACCTGTTGTAATATTATCCATCCACTGTTTATTGTCTAAATTCCATTTTATTGTCTTCTTTATTCCTACTTCAAATGTAGTTTCAGGATACCAACCGAGCTCGTCCTTTATCTTAGTTGGATCTATGCCATACCTTTTGTCATGGCCTTTTCTATCTTCAACATAACTTATTAGTTTATCTGTTATTTCACTATCTACATTTTCATTTAAATAACTTATAACAGTTTTAACTATTTGCATATTAGTTCGCTCGTTATGTCCACCTACATTATAAACTTCGCCTACCCTGCCACCATTTATAACCATATCTATTGCTTTGCAATGGTCTTCAACATAAAGCCAATCTCTTATATTCATTCCATCACCGTATACTGGCAAATCTTTATGACTTAAGCAATTGTTTATTAGTAATGGTATTAGTTTTTCTGGGAATTGATATGGTCCATAATTATTTGAACATCTAGTTGTATTTACAGGCATTTTATACGTATCAAAGTAAGCTTTTACCATTAAATCTGAACCTGTTTTACTTGCTGAATATGGACTATGTGGGTCTAGTGGTGTTGTTTCAAGGAAAAATCCTGTTGCGCCGAGGGATCCATATACTTCATCCGTAGATACTTGCATAAACTTCTTGCCTTCTTTAAATCCGCCTGGTATTTCCCATGCATTCTTAGTTATATTTAAAAGATTTACTGTACCTAAAACATTTGTCTTAACAAATATTTCTGGCTCTTTTATACTTCTATCTACATGTGATTCTGCCGCAAAATTTACAACATAATCAATATCATTTTCTGCAAATAATTTTTCTACTAATTCTTTGTCACATATATCTCCTTGAACAAAAATATAGTTAGTATTATTTTCTACATCTTTTAAATTTTCTAAATTCCCTGCATAAGTTAATTTATCTAAATTTATAACTTTTACATCTGAATATTTGTTTAACATGTAATGAACAAAATTTGCACCTATAAACCCAGCTCCGCCTGTTACTAAATAAGTTTTCATATTATTTATTCTCCTTACTAAACTTTATTTTTAATTCTCTAATTGGTTCTATTATTACCGTTTTACCTTGCTCCCTGTTTATTAACCACAGCTCCAAAAGTCTTAAAAATGATTTTCAAATCCACCCAAACGCTCCTATAATCTATATAATTCATATCGAGTTGTACTCTTTCATCATATGTCGTATCACTTCTACCACTTGCTTGCCAATTACCTGTAAGACCGGGCTTTACACTTAATAGCTTGTCCCCATATATTCCATAGTTCTCAATTTCTCTTTCTATTATAGGTCTAGGTCCAACGATAGACATATTGCCTTTTAAAATATTTAATAATTGAGGTAATTCATCTAAACTTGATTTCCTTAAAAATTGTCCAAATTTAGTTATTCTTGGGTCATTTTCAAGTTTAAAACTTTTCTCAAATTCTATTTCTTGTTTCGGTGTCAATTTCTTTAGTAATTCTTCAGCGTTGGGCAGCATGGTTCTAAATTTATAAACTTTTATAAATTCGCCATTCATACCCAATCTTTTGTGTCCAAAAAAAACAGGCCCCTTTGAATCTATCTTAATCCAAATAGCAACAACAACCATCACTGGACTAAGTAATAAAATCCCACATAAAGCACCTATAACATCAGTTATTCTTTTGATTATAAAATATCCTGCATTTTTTTCATACTCACTAGTAATCTTTACCTGTGTCTCCCTCATATCCGTTTCTAATTCTTCCATTTGTATCCCCCCTATTACTATATTATACAGACTCCTGCGCTCTACTTCGCCCCACATTTATAACAATATCTAAAATTTCTATTTTACTAATTTCTACAAAGTTACACAGATTTATTATATAATTTCGAAGATTTTACGTCAAATTTTGAATTTTATAATTCAGTACATCTATCGACCAAATATGACATTTTTTTTAATTTTATTGCTTATATGTATTGGAGTATACTTGCTTTTTTTAACTTGTTTTATGCTATTAAATAATTTATTAAATATACATTTTAATACAATTTAATACATTTTAATTTATTTTTATTTACAATTTAGTATATCATAATATTTACAAAATGTTTCCTTTTTTTATTATATAACAAATTTAATGGTATTTACATCATTTTTTATCCCTAAGTTGAACTATCCTCTTTATATTATATTCAACTTGTTACTTTAAGATATATGTATTTATAATTTTCAGCTTTAAAATCAAATAAAAGAGGAAAGAATAATTATAATTATTCTTTCCTCAGACCGTTGACAAACATAAAATGTAAAACACTCTAATTTAAAATTGGAGTGTTTTTTTCATATTCAAAAAGGATTTTAGGACATCAATGTCGAATATATATAGGATACAAACTTTATAATTCGGAGGGCATTATTATGATTAATGAAAAGAACTTCACACAACAAAAACTAGAAATGGTGTATTTAGAAGATTTAGTTCCTAAAGACCATATTCTGAGAAATATAGATAAATACATGGATTTCTCTTTTATAAGAGAACTGACTAAAAAATATTACTGCTTAGATAATGGAAGACCTGGCGTAGGTGCGACCTTAATTACAGCATAATATCCTCGTAGTAGAGTGAACACTGCTGTAGACCTACAATTATTATTGTAGGTAACTAATATTTTCGAGACCAGCATGAGAGCCTAATATCTTATGGATACTGAGTCTGACTAATACTCCTGCCAGCCTTGCAGTAATGTAACGTTGCGAAGCATAGGTGAAGACGGAGACACTGGCAGTAATGCTACACTTCGGGTCCAGTCATATATGGTTATAATTTCCTTGTATTTAAATTTCGTAACAGATAATCCCTATCCCTAGTTCAGATGGGAGGGTGTAAAAATTTTTTTACCTCAATGTATGTCTACGCGTGCAGAAGGGGGACGACCTTATGGTGGTTGGAGAATGCGTGTGAGACGTATCCAGGTAAGAACTGAAAAGAACGGAATATAGAGGAGACCTAAGTATGATATATAAAGCGAAAATATTGGGAAAGGTGATTGACCTAATTACACTCCGTGTAATAATAATTGGGGACTGATTGCACCGAAAGGGTAAATCAATAAAGATTATGAATGGGTTAACAGCGAGGCTGTAGTACCGTTAGTATCCTATATTAAGAAATATAGGAGAGGAAAGAGCCTTAGACGTGTGATGTATATAAAATAATTTGTAAATTTCTAATTCGCCAAATTAGATGAAAGAGACTATTCGTACAGAAATGAGGAGAGTCAGACTAACGAGTATAAATAATATTTACTTCATAGATATGAAACAGAGATTTGAAGATTTTAAAAATGGAAATATAGATTTGCGTAATTTAAGTCCTTTAGTTTATTCCGAAGAGAATGTTATGCTAGCAGTACGTCAACTTAGCAAGGGTAAAGGAAGAATGACAAAAGGACCAGATGGTTCTAATTATGATACCATAGCAAAAACGAATTTTATTGAGTTAGGTATGATAGTAAAAGACCGTTTACTTAATAAAAAGATGGATTATGTTAAACGTATTTATATTCCTAAAGGTGATGGTAAGAAACGACCTATTGGCATATGCACAATCTGGGATAAGCTTGTTGAGAAGTGTATTCAGCTAGTATTAGACCCGTACTGTGAAACTAAGTTTGTTCCTAGTTCCTTTGGATTTAGGGAGCAAGTATCAACACATAATGCAATAGCAAAAGTTAAAAACCAAACTAATGTTATGCCATATGTCTTATCTGTAGACATGAAGGATTATTTTGGAACTATAGACCCTAATATTATGTATAGGGAACTATGGCATATGGGAATACATGACCAAGTAATATTAAACTATATTTATCGTTTTATTAAGAAAGGTTACCTAGAAGCAGGGTGCAAAATCTATGACCCGAAGGGTTCTGCACAAGGTAGTATTATAGGACCATTATTATCAAATGTGTACCTTCATCGTTTTGATGTATGGTTGCGAGATCAGGGTGATGATTGGCATGATAAAAGTGTTAATAAGTTTCATAATATAGACAATAGACGTTCAAATATGAGAAGAACTAATTTGAAAATTGGTATCCATGTAAGGTACGCTGATGACATTTTAGTTTTATGTAAGAGTAAGAGTGATGCTGAAAAGTTTAAATATAGTGTAACGAAATATCTTACAAAAAATATGAAACTTATTATTAATGAAGATAAAACTAAAATTTATGATTTAAAGAAAGAAAAGATGAAATATCTGGGCTATAATTTTAAGCTTTATCAAAAACGTAGTAGAATAAGAAATGGTAAGGAGCTAATGGTAATTAACAGCTTACCAAAGGATAAGGGGAATTTAATAGTAGAAGAATGTTGTAAAAGACTTAATGATATTAAAAAAATACCTAGTTATGAGAACATCATGGCTTGGAATGTATATATTATAGGATTACATAATTACTATAAAGGTATGAATGAGTTTAATAAATGTTTTGGAAAGTTAGGATGGCGAATTTACAAAAGGTTTTATAATACAATGGAAGGTCGAATTAAGTTTATAACAGAACAAAAAATCAAGAATAATTTTAGAAAGGGTACATATAAAAGTTGGGGTAAAACAGGATACTACATGTTGTATGATATACCAATTGTTCATATAGAATGGGCTAATTGGGAATATAAATTAGTGAGTGCAATAAAAGGTAAAATATGTAGAATCAATCCGTACGATTATGGTGAAAAGAAAAACCATAAGCCTGGTGTATCTCTTAATGATATTAAGTACCTTGTAGAGAGTGCTAAATTATCTCGTCAGGCAAGTAGATTTAGTCAATTTAGAATTAGTAAATATAGTTCGTTACATGGATTGAGTCATATCTCTGGGGAAGTAGTTCCAGTAGAAGATTATCATTGCCATCATATAGTGCCTTGTAATAAGGGTGGTAAAGACGATTATAATAATCTATGCATACTAAGTAAGGAGCAACATATCATACTACATAGTAATAATAGAGCAAAATTATATGATGTGGTTGGAAAGAAGTATCATAAAAGGGTCGAAGAATTGATAAGTTTGCTATAAAAAAAAAAAAAAAAAAAAAAAAAAAAAAAAAAAAAAAAAAAAAAAAAAAAAAAAAAAAAAAAAAAAAAAAAAAAAAAAAAAAAAAAACTTGATTTCAAAAGTGGTTATAAATATATTTGAGTTTTCAGTTTGTCAGACGTTGGAACGCTGTATGCGATGAAAGTCGCCCGTACAGTGTGGGAAGGGGGAAAAGACCGAGGTAGTAATATCAGAGTCTTACCTATCTTCATATCCTATTATACTTTTTAAAATGCTGTTTATTGGGTACTTATTTGGAATAAAATCTGAACGACAACTTGTAAAGGACATTGAAGTAAATGTGGCTTATAGATGGTTTCTAGGACTAAGTCTTACTGATCCTATTCCAGATCATTCAACAATTAGCCAAAATAGACGTAGACGGTTTAAAGGTACAGATGTGTTTCAAAAAATATTTGACGAAGTAGTATTTAAGGCTATAAATCTTAAGATGGTAACCGGTAAAATACTTTACACAGATTCTACACACCTAAAAGCAAATGCTAATAAGCGAAAGCTTGTGAAAATTGAAGTTGAAAAAACGCCGAAAGAATATGTAGCTGAACTTAATAAAGCAGTGGAAGAAGATAGAATAAACCATGGTAAAAAACCTTTAAAGGAAAAAGAACCTGTTACCAAAATAAAAGAAACTAAAGTTAGCACAACCGACCCCGACAGTGGATATATGATGAGAGATGGCAAGCCGGAAGGCTTCTCATATTTAGATCACAGAACTGTCGATAGCAGACATAATATAATTACTGATGTGTATGTTACTCCTGGAAACATAAATGATGTTGATCCTTATATCGATAGATTAGATGTGCAAATAAAAAAGTTTAATTTTAATACAAAATATGTTGGTGCAGATGCTGGTTATGCTACAAATCTTATATGTAAAGAACTATATGAGAGGGAATTAAAATCTGTAATGGGATACCGTAGGTCTCCACATACAAAAGGAATGTACACAAAAAATAAATTCCAATATGTTAAAGAACAGGACATTTACGTATGCCCTGACTTAAGGGCTTTACATTATAAAACGACAACAAGAGAAGGATATAAAGAATATGTTGGTAATGCAAAATATTGCGAGATATGTCCAAATAGAGCTCAATGCTTTTCTGCAAAAAGCAAGTTTAAAACTATTAGAAGACATGTTTGGGAAACGTATAAAGAAGATGTTGTAAAGTTCACCAGAACAGATAAAGGCAGAAATATATATAGAAGAAGAAAAGAAACTATAGAGCGAAGCTTCGCAGATTCAAAACAACTGCATGGGCTTCGCTATTGCCATATGCGTGGATTAGAAAATGTGCAAGAGCAGTGTCTGCTTACAGCAGCAGTGCAGAATATGAAAAAGATAGCTAGCCTGCTATCTTTACTGTTTTTTGATTTTCTAACTAAGAAGATAGTTGTTATTTTAAATTTATCCATAACTCAAAATGCTATCGCATAATTGCATGTAAAAAACCCAGTATAATAAAAAAATTATACTGGGTTTGTAAACAACCTGAGGAAAGAATAATTATAATTATTCTTTCCTCTTTTATTTGTCCATTTATTTCATTGACTAATTATGCATAAAGTAGGCAAACTTATCTGTTGAATAAGTTGCACGCATATCTCGTACATGAGCCTCGCTACCTTGGTTGTCTGCAACATATGCCAAAGTATAATTACTATTAGCCCATCCCATAAATACAAATGTATGCGTTGGATATCCTCCGCCATCATTAGTTGTAAAACAAATACTTCCTGGTGTAAGCTTTTTAATATTCCAATTAGACTCCCATCCACGTGCATTTAGGTAACTTAAATACTGTCTTGTGTTACATGTTTCTAGTGGAATAGGTACTCCCATTCTTCTCATTACTTCGCTTGAGAAATAAACGCAATTATTTGAAGTACTTCCACCATGTAATGCCACAGCCCTGTTTAGTACATTAGTAACATTAGTTGAAGAGTTTAAATAGTTTGCAATCCTAGCTTCAAGCGCTGTTTGATTTGAACCTTCCGCTGCCGCAATTCTATCCACTTCTATTTTAGCAAGTCTTGCCGCTTCTTCTTTAGCCAACCTGTCTGCTTTTATTTTAGTAAGTCTTGCTGCTTCTATTTTAGCTATTCTATCCGCCTCTATTTTAGCAATCTTATCCGCTTCTTCTTTAGCCAACCTGTCTGCTTTTATTTTAGTAAGTCTTGCTGCTTCTATTTTAGCTATTCTATCCGCCTCTATTTTAGCAATCTTATCCGCTTTTTCTTTAGTTGTACTATCTCCTTTAGTTGTACTATCCCCTTTAGTTATATTACCTTCTGCTTCTTTAGGTATTCTAGCTGTCTTTACTTTTACTATCCTATCGGTTTCTACTTTGGCTATGCTATCAGCTTTCACTTTAGCTATTCTATCTGCTTCTACTTTAGCAAGCCTGTCCAACTCTGTTTTAGCTAAATTAGCAGCCTTTACTTCTTCTGCTTTGTCAAATGATGCTTTCGCTATTTCATAATTTTCTGCTATTCTAGCCTGTTTAGGCGCATCTGCTCTCTCAGCGGCTATCCTATCAATTTCTTCTTGTTTAGCTTTATTTGCAGATACTTGTGCCAATTTGCTAGCTTTTTCTTTATCTGCTTCTCCTTTTTCCGCTTTATCTACTGCTATTTTTTCCAGTCTAGCAACCTCTTCTTGCTTTGCTAGCACCTTCGCTTGCGCCTCTGCTTCCTTGGCTAATTCGTCCTTTTTAGCCTTTTCAATTACTAGTTCATCGATTTTCTCTTTAGATATCAACTGTTTCTTACTAATTGTTGCCTTTGTACTCGTTGGATTAGCAACTGATGCTGTAAGCGTTACTTCTCTTACTTTCTTTTGGCTTGAAAGGGAAACCTCGCTTTTAACTGGCTCTTTCGCTTTACTTGCAATTGCCCACGCACTAGTGCTTACCCCTACAACCGCTGTTAATGCCATTATTACTACTATTCTCGTTCTCATTTTCCTTTTCTTTCTCATTTCAGTTCTAGTTCTCCGCTTCACTAATCATGTCCCCCTAAATTTGTTATATAAAATTACCCCTTATTAATATATCAATTTAATCTACTTCCCTATTACTTGTCGTAATCCTTTAATTTTCGCATTGCAAATATCGACAAACACTCCAGTATTATCACTTCTATTACCTAATCTGGTTTTCATTTATTCCTCATCTTGTTGGACAATCTTCCTATCTTAGCATCTTTCTTGCCAGTTAAATCATCTCATCTAGAGCTACATAAGCGCTTTGAGTTTTTGTAATGCTTTTTTCTTAATTCTTGCAAATTGATGGTAGCTTTTATCACTATCACAGGCTATTTCTCCTATTGAATCTCCTAAAATATAATATCTCTCTAGCATTTTTCGCTCTAATGGCTCAAGCGTTTCGAGAGCTACATATAATTTTTTCACTTCATCATAGGCAATTACTTCATCCTCTAATGTAAATTCATAATGTCCTGCAGTATCAAAATCTAGCATTTCATTGTTTGGAATTTCTCTAAAATGCTTTATCTGTCCTTTTAGAAGGGCTTTGAAGTTCATTCTTATAGAATTTATGCAGTAGCCGTTAAAGCTGTTGCTGCCTAGCTTATACATGTCTATGGCTTTTATAACAGAAAGGTAACCATGCTGAACTAAATCTTCTAGTTCATAACCTGGAATGTGATACCTTGAAGATTCCTTGAATATGAGATATTTGAATTTTTCTATTATCGCTTCTGTAGCTCCACTCTCTTTATTTTTAGCCTTTTCAACTAGTTTTTCCATAATAAAAACACCGCCTTTTAAATTTTTTATATAGAGAATATTAAAAGATAATTAATCAATATGCTTGTCCTAATAGCTGTTTTTCTAGAAGATCGAAATCATATGTTCTTTGATCATAGTCGCAGAAGCCACCATTTTTCACATTATGGCTTGGGCGTCCACTCTTTTTACTAGCCCACTGTTTTTGATAGAATTTTACCTGCTCAGCAGTTTTTATGCCTTTACTTATCCAGCTATTGAGTACTTTAGTGATGTACTTTATAGTTTTAGCATTATATTCTACAGCCTCATCAATAGCCATAATGATAACTTTGCTACTTACCTGCTTTGCAAAATCTAATATTTTTTCATACACCAAAGGCGTGATAGCATGTACATTTTCTTCAAACACTTTAAGTACACTTTTTAAGCCCTCACCATCAGCAGCAGAATTGTTTCTATATTTTATGACTATTGCTTCTTTCTTAGTTAATGCTTCTTCTTTAGTTAATACTTCTTCTTCTATATTTATTAATTCTTGTTCTTTATTTATTAATTCTTCTTTATTACTTCTTATTCTATTACTTGGTAGCCCCTTATAAGGGCCTTGTAAGCCCCTACTAATATCCTTATTAATTATGAATTCACGTGGCTCCTGAATTTCTTCCTTTTTCAGAAAATCATTATTATCTTGGTCTTCTATATTTTCCATGGGAATTACATCAGAGCCTCTTTCTAAAGTAAGATTTATGGGATGATTGTCCACTTTTTCTAAGTAGCAATTTACAGAAGTTCTATCATCAGTAAAATTAATATCAAAAGATTCCTCTATAATGAGGTTCTCGAAAATTTTCGCTACATCTAATTGAGCTACATCACATTTTTTAAATAAAATTTTAAGAAATTCTTTATTTTTAACCCTGGATAACTCGTGATGAACACATTTAATAGCGTTTATATTGTTAGGTACGTTGTATTTCATCCAATTTAACAGCATAATCTCTTTCGTATCATCACAGTATAAGATTTTGTTATACTCACAGAATCTTTTAATTAGCTTATCTACAGTATCTCTGTTGTACCCAGTTTCTGTAGCTATAAATTTTTTTGATATTTCATAAATACCACACTGCGTTGTTTTGGTATTTGAAATAAGATATAAATAAAAGTATTTTTCCTCTGGTGTAAGTTCAAACACAAAGCTATCACTCCAAAATTCTGTATAAATCTGTCTGTATTTAGCCATTAGTTAATCCTCCTTAATATATCTAGTGTCCCTGCAAATCTACACTATTAGCACCTTTTAATTAAGCCCTATATATAATAGCCACGAGAATTGCAAATCCGAACCCCCTATTATTAAATATTTTTAAGTTTTTTATAAATCTTTTTAAGACGGTTTCTTATAGCTGCTTCATTCACTCCTTCAGCACGAGCGATTTGAGTAATTGATATATCTTGAAAAAACATCTTTTGTACTAATACTTTCTGCTGTGGCAACAGTTTTTCCAAAGCATTATGTAATGCTTTACTTGTTTCTTTTTTTTCAACTATGATATCAACAGCTACACTCTTATCTTCAAATTGAAACCCTCGTTCCTTCTTCTTCTCTAATGAATTGTGTCTACGTGTTTCTCTTCGTTCATTGTTATAAGTTTCTCTTCCAATTTCTATTGCAATCTCAGCAATATCCTTTGATACCTCAATCTCCGCTATTTCTCCTGTTACAAATTCATACTTAATGACCATTATTACATCTCTCCTTTAATCTTTTTAAAATTCAGATAGAATCTCTTAAAAGAACAAAAAAAATAGCCGGATAACTGCTTTTATTAGCAATCATCCGGCACTTTGAATAAAAAAAATAAGAGCCGTACAAAAGCTTTGTTAAAAGCAATTGTTCGGCTCTTAGGTAGTTCTTTTAGACTCCTTTTAGCTCGAAACACATGAATCTAGTTTTTTTAGGTTATTGTAATTTGGCTTGTCTAATCTCATCTGTGCAACTTGTTTACACTGAATGCACTTTATATCTATTACTCCTGTTGCATCTCCCTCTATATCAAATAATCTTCTCCTACAAATCGGACATCTAACTTGCTCGGTCATAATATATCCCCCTCGTGATTATTTATAGTTTTAATACTCATTTTTTACATAAATTAATTTCATTACTTCTTAAACACATGCATTTTAATCTCCCCCCATATTGTTAACCTAATATTAATGTTATACTACGAATGTATATTCGTCAAGCATTTTTTGTAACCATTTACTTAATTTTGTATTTATTCCAGTAGAAAGAGATTGAACTTGAATTATCTCTACAAGGTCGCAAATTTGATTGACATAAGAATATGTGAATTGTATAATAATTATTATAAAATAATTGTTGGAAAATGTATTTTTATATGAGAAATAAGTCGATATATAAATATATATCGAGTTTTATTCAATTTCAAATAAAAATTTATTTATACTTTTGCATAATATAAATGATAGGGGCGAATTAACGTGAGTGAACAAACTGTATATCAGTATGCAAAATTTGATTTATTAAAAAAATTTCTTTTTACTTCTAAAGTTAATAAACAACTTAAATATTGCAAAAACATTGAATCCTATTTACTTAGCAATGATTATTTGAAAAAACTGGACAGTAGATTAAACTTAATAATCTCTGATGGATTTAGCAGTGAGGTAAAAAATAGTTACTTCTTATATAAGGGCTATACCCAGGATGGGAGTTTAACTCCTTTACAAAAATATACTGTTATTGATGGAGAAGTAAAAAAACACATTGATGTGATTACTCATGGCATTATTATTATAGATTTATATGAAGAAAGCATATACCTACATAGCTATCTTAAAAACAGCAACTATATAACAGGCTATTTAATTAAAGAAGAAACAACCTCTGAAACAAACAAAACTTTAATATTTAGCAATGAAAAAATTAAAATAAATATCAAGAATATTAATACATCTGATACCATTCTTGTAGTTGATGATTTTATAAATAAATTTATCATATAGAAAAGCTCTCCTATCTGGAGAGCTTTTTTTATATTCTGAATACATAACCCAAAACTCCACACAAAATATAGTAGCTGCATATATATTCAGTGAAGACAAAATGAACTGTGCTGTTATTTATGTTGAACCTCTGTATATAAGAATGACTTTTGTAGAATACTAAGGATAAATTATGAGAAATTATGGAGATGTTATTATTGGCTTCTAAAAAAAATTCATTACTAATTGTGATGTTGTCGTTGATAACATTATTATTTTATAGTTTTCTACCTCTAACTAATATCCAAAATGTTATTGCTACAAATACAACACTAGATAATGAAACATCAAATGAGAAACGAGGAACACCACATTATGATTATATTATAGGAAAGGATCACTGGCCTCATTACCGTGTATTCTTTTGGGTTCCTAAAAGTGCTACCCATTTTACACCTTATGCTGATAGCGGAGTTAATACAAATGTTTCAGAACATGGTGATGCTTCAAATTGGTCCGTAGTTGTTACACCCGAAGTAAAAGATGATAGAAAATTAGTGTTCATCTATGTACCTAAAACTTTTGTTTTTCTATATGGAAATGACTTTGAGAATGTTATACATTTAAACTATTATTAGTTTTTAGATATTTACTATCCATAGGAGATCACCTAAAGTTATCTCCTATGGATTTAACGGCATTTCAGCTTCGCCTAGCTTTCGCATACTCACCTTTTTTTAGGTTAACATCCCAAATAACTGAATATCCTAACTAAATCATCATACGAAGTATCTCCATTCTCATAATTTTCTTTTAGCACTTCTAAGCCATTTGGTAATAAATATGTGTCCTTTGATGGAACATTTAATTCATTTGTATAACCTAAATTTTTTGTTATATTTCCTAATTGACCATCAAGAACCATACCTTAATTTAGTACTACATATATTTTTTTCTGGTATTAGTAATTCTGCAGCAAAAGCATTAGCCATGATTTCTTTAACATCTTTAATATTATCATCAATCATTTTTTCGATAACAGAATTCGCCTTACTTTCTTCAAATTTATTGAGTGTCCATACCATTTGCTTTAAAAGCCATTATTAATATTCCTACTACCATTTGATATACTGTAGCCATGCCCCCTATAAGATATTTGTATTTTTTTGCAATATCAATTAGTCTCTTCCCTTGTTTTAATATATCCATTTTTTTATGTAGCCTTTACCTAAACATTATAATTAATATTCTATAAATATCGTTAAATCTTCACTTCACGTTGAAAAAGCCACAAAATATATATCTATATATATTTTGTGGTTCACATCCATGGCTGTCGCCAAGCTTTTTCGATTCTACTCTTTTTACACTCTCTCAACCTTTCGCCCAAGTTCTTCACCTTAAATACGCATCAAATGTTACATTTCCACCTAGCTTCTGCATTCCCATAAACTAGGCGGATGACACGGCCCCTCTCCAATAAATGGACGAACGGAGGAATCCGTTTGTTGGTTGCTACCATTATTACAGAATGGGGAGCCTCTAATGGTGTTGTGGCAGCGGAGTATATTGGTCGAAATTACGTTGATACACAAAGTTTTAGCGCATGGAATGCTTGTGGTTACGGTAAGATCCATTGAAAAAACAACAGCCTAATTGACTTTTACCTGTTTAATCTTGGCAGGAATACCAACTGCAGTAGCGTTAGCTGGCACATCTATTAATACTACGGCGTTTGAACCAACTTGTGCATTATCATCAATACATAAACGACCTAATACTTTAGCACCTGCACCAATGAAAACATTATTTCCGATTTTAGGTGCTCCGTTATTACCAGTTTTATTTGAGCCGATAGTAACTTGATGGTAAATAGTTACATCGTTACCAATTACTGCATTAGGGTGGATGATAACACCTTTACCATTATGAGGTAGATATAATTTACTACCTATTTGAGCTTGTGCTGGAAAATCGGAACCTCCAATAATTTGAACAATTAAAATATCAAGAGATCTATAAAGTATCCAAAGAATTTGACGGATAATAGGTGTTTTGATTTTATAATAAATTCTATTACCAAGCCTATATATTAATAATATTAATTTACTAATTATACCGTTTTTATTCATAAATAACCTCCAATAATTTTAATCAATAACATTATATCATAAAAACTTTCGATAACAATCACAATGCTCTCCAGGTTTAAGTTTGCAATCACAATTCTTTTTACCATAAGGCGAAGCCTGTGTAAGCATACAGGTTCTATCACCGGCAATATTTAGTTTTGAAGAGTCGCCCAGAATGCCCATTGCTAGAGAAGGAATAACAAATAATTCTTTAAGTATGTTGTTTATTTTAGATTCACTTCTGTCGAGAAGCTTAAAATTATCGTATTTTACGATTCTTTTTATTAAACATTCAACTGCCCCAGATACCTAAAATTTAACCGGATGATGTTCTACATACCTTTTAGTTTGATAGTGATGAGGACAAACTCCGTTGCTAGCTCACTTAATTATATGATAATTGTTTACAGTAAAATGTAATAATGGTATTATAATCACTGTAAACATTTATAAATGGAGGCCCATTATGTATTTTTAAAAAAATGTACAAATGGTAAATGCTTAATATAATGAAAACAAGTTTTATTTATATTATAGGGGGAAATAAAATATGAAATTAATCAAATACTTAATATCCATGCCAAAAACGATACTATTTAATTTTAAAGTTTTTCCATTCAAAGTAGCTCTAAAATTACCAGTATTGATAGCATATAATGTTGAAATACATAATATATATAAAAATTGTATACTTATTAATTCAAAAATTTCTAGGTTTATGATTAGGATAAATATTAATAATGGCTCTAATGGAGTAAATTCTTCATCTAAGAAAATAGGTTATTTTGATGTTCAAAAGAAAGGAAGAATAATATTTAATGGTAAAGCAGATTTTTCTAGCGGAGTATCTATACGTGTAGATAGCGGTGATTTAACTTTTGGAAACAACTTTTTTTGTAATAAAACTTGTTTCTTTTCATGCAGTAAAAATATTACAATTGGTAACGATGTATTACTAGGTTGGGGTGTTAATATTCGTGATTCAGATGGACATACTATTTTCAACTTAAATGATTCTAATATTGACGAAAACACTTCCAAGCCAGTAGTAATCGGGGATCATGTTTGGTTAGCTGCTAAAGTAGATATTTTAAAAGGTATAGAAATACCTGATGATTGTATTGTAGGTTATAATAGTTGCGTAACTAGAAAGTTTATAGATAAAAACTGTATTATATCTGGTTATCCAGCAAAAGTTATAAAAAAAGATGTTAATTGGCAAAAATAAAAATACTAATACACAATATCAATAGGTTTAAATTCAGAATTTGAGCCGATAAAAACTACCACCATTTAAGTATATACTTAAATGGTGGTAGTCCTTAAAATTGCTCAATTTCTGAAATAAGCTCTAGAAATATGCTGCGTCACAACTACTATGGAGATTCAATAATCCCTATCTTTCTGAAGTAGTTGTAACATTAAGCATATTAACTATAATTTCCACAAACGTAACTAAAACCATCAAAATATAATTGTTTTCTAAGAATAATATACTTTCGCCCGACCCTAAGTAATCACCCTATGTTATTAAAATCGGAATAATTAGTACTCGTATACCACCGTTTTTAGCGGTTTAGTTCTACAATTCCTTCACGACGAAAAACTACCAAAATATAAATTTTAGTAGTTCTTATCTCTGGCTGCCTCCAAGTTTTTTTGTTTCTATCCTTCGCTAAGTCTCTAAACTCTGCAACCTAACTTTATATCTACTAAATCCGCGTCAAATGTTCCATTTCCGACTAGCTTTCGTGCATCCCTCATATATCATTTTATCCCTGGTTTCTAGCCCGTTACAGGGTTTGGAAGTGATGCGGATAAAGTATGTTGCTAATGGGCCTTACTTTCGTTTGCTCCTCATCCTACGCTTAAACCTAATGTTACCATTTCGGATCCACGGAGTAGGTATAGGCAATTGGTTGAATATTGCCCGGTAAGATTTCCCTACTATATATTATCCCTGTGGGCTCTGCGGGGTGGGGGGAGGATTGCCATTAGCTAGCTAGAAAATCACACGCCCATTGAATATAGGAGTGTATCCTATAAATATCCTACTATTTATTTGCCCCACTCATCTAATGCTGTAACCTTTATAAAATTCTTAGGTTCGTTTTCATTGCTTGTTAACGGGCACATCATTACGCTTATAGTGGTTTTATTAGTTTTACTTAAATGTATAGCTAATTTATTTTCGTTATTTGTAGCTTGACCCTTAGGATGTGGCGAAGAAGAAAGAGGCTTAGCCTTCATAAGCTGAAAATCCCCTTCAGAAGGAGATAATATACCAACCCATAATCTTTTTCCATTCTTAGATAATATTAAAGATTTTTTATCATTACTAGTTTTAATATCCGCTTGCGTATTTGCAAACCACCATATATCAGAGCTATTTATAGTACTAATTTCATCTTGTATAAGTATCTGTCCATTATCCTTATACATCTTTATTCCTCTCTTAATTGAGACTGCATCGTTTTTATAAGCATCTGTTAAATTTGCAATAGCATAAGTTTTTTTCTTATCATTTTTAAAGGAAATTATTTTTGTATCTGCCTTTACGTTTTGGTCAGGCTTACTATTAGGATTAAGCAATAATGTATTGTGACTCTCTGCACGTTTCCTGTAATACTCCCATCTTTCACCTTTATATCCCATATTAAAATATCCTGGAAGATTATAATCATCACTTCCTAAATCATCTATCCACCTTACACCTAATGTTTCATATACAAAGGACCCAATATCTAAATCTCCATGACTTAAGCCATTTTTTCCTGCTTTAAACCCTATAAAACTGTCATTAGGTTTCATTAAAGCAGTATGCATAGCCACTAGTTCAACATTTTTAAAATATTTATCTTGAATTTTAAGCCCTTTGATCTTTGTATTTTTTTTACCCCAAATAAAACCCATAACACTGCTATCCTTTAAGTCTGTTGCCTTATTAAAATACCAAGCATATTCTGGCTTATTAAATTTATTTGCAAGCCAAAGCATTACCGGAGACTTATTCCTAGACATCTCAGCATCTGCAAAATTAAATTGACCATTTACCCCTTCCAAATAAATTGGGAAATCTCCCGTATTAGAAAATCCAGGGTACTTTGATAAACCAAAATCATTTCCTAATGCTGAATCCAACGCTGCTATAAAATATGCTGTATAAGTAGTTCCGTAGCCCCAATAACCAGGGCCTTCATACCAGCCTCCATCCGGGTAATAATTTTTCAACATGTTAGGTAATGACTTAATCCCTGCTTCTAATATCTCTCCTGAAAGCTTCTCGTATTCTTCCCCTTCATCTGCTATTGCAAGTGCACCAATACCTATTCCTGCATTACAAACACCGTTCCAATTACTATCCCCGACAACCCACCAAGTTTTTTTCCTGTATAAATCAAGTGCAGGCTTCAGTCCTTTATTTACTATTGCATTACGAATAATCGCCTTTTGCTGCTCAGATAAATAATCATATAACCAATCATACCCTATAGCCACCGCATTTGTCATTTCAGCCGTAACTAAAAAATGCACAGTATGCCAATCCTTAAAAGCATATTTTTCCTGATTAGGATTTTTACCTGAAACAGTTTCAAGCTCAATCCACGCACGCTCTGCATATTTGCACTCACCTGTTATTTTGTACATAAAAGATAAAGTCTGGACTCTACCCAATACCTCCCTGCTTACAGAGAGGAGTCTCACTCCATCAGAAATCTCGTATTTTACTGGAGACTCGTTTAAAATATAGTCTGCCTTTTTCCTTAAACTTTTAAACCTTGATGCAACCTCTTTATTACTAGCTATCTCTGATTTAATTCTTTCAAAATCATCATTTGAAGCTAATATTCTTGGATGTTGTTTGCTTTTGTTTTCACGCTCTAATAGTTCAATAATCTCTGATGCAACTGGTTGACTTTTTTCAATATCTTCATTTGTATCAAATATTTTTAGACTTTTAATTAATAAAAAAATCAAAGTTGTAACAACGCATACTACTAGTAATAAAATGGATTTTTTAAATATTGCGTTTTTCATATTTTTTATTTAGTGTGAGATTATATAACGAGTACATAACTACACTAAATATTCACTTCCTTTATTTTTATACTTTTTTATGTAAGTAATATGCTGATAAATTTATTATTAGATATTTTTATTATTACTGTTCAATAATTTTACTTTACGCTTAAATACATTTTTTAACATCCCCATTCGTTATGTTTGTAAAATTTAACAATGTAAAACTTATCGAACCCTTAGACCACTATTTACTACGAGTAGTCTTGATTTTTAGTAATCTAGCTCATTAGCAATTCTTAAAATAAGACTTAGAAGTCGTATTTGTTATATATTAAAAATCCAATAGCTCAATTTTTTAGCTATTGGATTTGTTTATTTTTCTACCTATATTTTGCCCTGCAGTCGAACCTCTTTGCGAGTGAGTTTTGACTGAGTTTGCTCCTATTTATTTTTCATTGCTACAAGCTATTTCTTCATATAGCCCACTAAAGTTACCATTATTTTTTAAAGATTGAAGATACTCCATGAATGGAACTTTTAACCCATCTCTTTTTAATGCAAACTCGACCGTTGCCTCAAGAAACCCTAATTTATCACCTACGTCATATCTACGTCCTTCAAATATGTATGCATACATATCTTGCTGTGATATTAACGTCTTTAGAGCATCCGTTAATTGAATTTCCCCACCTTTACCAGGTTTCGTGTTATCTAATATATCAAATATCTCAGGAGTTATAATGTACCTCCCAAGTATCGCTACATTTGAAGGTGCTACATCTACTTGTGGTTTTTCAACAAGGTTATTTACCTTGTATACTCTATCACTAACTTGAATTCCATCAACTATTCCATATTTATCAACATTACCCCTAGCGACTTCTTGAACACCTAATATTGTTGTTTGCTTATCTTCAAAACAATCTATAAGTTGCTTTAAACACGGAGTTTTAGCATCAACTATATCATCACCTAGCATGACAGCAAAAGGTTCATTGCCTACAAATGTTCTGGCACAATTTATAGCATGTCCAAGTCCTTTAGGTTCCTTTTGTCTTATAAAGTGTATATTTACCATGTTCGATATATCTCTAACCTGCTTAAGCATGTCATCTTTATGTTTATTTTCTAATTCTAATTCTAATTCTACTGATTTATCAAAGTGATCTTCAATAGATTTTTTATTTCTTCCTGTAATAATTAATATTTCTTCTATACCTGCAGCAATAGCTTCCTCAATAATATATTGCATTGTAGGCTTATCAACTATAGGTAACATTTCTTTAGGTAGTGCCTTTGTTGCAGGTAAAAATCTCGTTCCTAGCCCTGCTGCTGGTATAATAGCTTTTTTAACTCTCATATAAAATATCTCCTTTTTCCCTTAAGTTATTTTCATACGCATTGGGATTGTTTTTATGCCTTTCCCATGCTGTTCCTATGATAGTTTTAAGTGAATTATATTAGGATTCCAACCTAATTCATTCTTAGGGTTGATGCTAGAAGCTATAAGTATTGCTACTTCAATAAATTTTGTTAGGTACCATCGCTGGCTTCCTCCAAGTTTTTTGTTCTTTTCTTTTCTCATGCTCTAAAACCTTTAACCCAACCTTACCTCTACTAAATCCGCAACAAATATCCTACTTTCACGCAACTCCATTTTTTTGCTGTTCACTCCCCCCAGGAAGGACATTATGAGGAGCTTACCTTAAACTTATTAATTGTATTAGTTAAGAAATTATTCACCCTTTTTATTTGCCGAAATATCACCCTTTTAGTTTACCGTAAGCAAACTTGCTTTTCGCTCTTATAAATATTGATTGAATTAGAATTTTTTCAGATTTATTAAGTCCTAACATCCAAAACACTAATAGGTGAAGTGTCGTAAATATGACCCCAAATAAAAATATGTCTATATAGTTAATAGGATTAATAAATTTAACTACCATGTATCCTATACCTAAACATAATATAGTTGGTAAAATTAGGTTGCTTATATTTCTCCAATAGTATCCCATGTCTAAATTCAATTTGAATTTATAATATAAATTGTTTAATAATGAATTTATAATCATACCAACAGCTGTTCCTAATGCACACCCAATAGCCCCTAAACTTTTAACTAGAATTAAACTTAATATTAAATTAAATATTGCTACTCCTAAATAAATAAGAGCCTTAACTCTATGTTTATTCATTGCCTCAAGCATTGTTGCAAATAAAGATTGCACAATAGAAAGCATTTGAGGAATCATTAGAAGTATCGCTATATAATATGATAGATCGTAACCCTCTCCTGCCCACATTAATATAAATTGCTTTCCAACTAATATAAATCCAATTAGTATAAATGACGCTATAAAGAACTGAATTCTAGATATTTTAACTAGTATATTCATTAATTCTTTCTTATTTTCTTCTTTCGCTACTAATTTCGTAAGTTTAGGTAAAAACATACTACTAATAACATTAGAAAATGAAATAAAATACCCGTTAAATTGACTCCCTATAGAGTAAATAGCTATAGGTACTGCACCCACGAGCATTCCCAATATAAACTGATCCGTACTCCAATAAATTCTATAGGCTATAGCTGATAAGAAAATAAAAAATGAGTACTTAAATATTTGTGTAAGTATTTCTTTATCAAACCCTTTAAATTTCAATTTTACTTTTAAAATCTTGAAGCAATAGATTATATTAATAATTCCTAGTAAAATATTAAATATAGTTGAAGCTATTAGCATACCTAATGCTTTTTGCCCTAAAAATAATACACATACCATAATTAATGGATTTAATACTGCTCTTATTAATGCTAATACTTTAGTGAACACAAAACGTTCGTTTGCCATTATTATTCCACTAAAAACATTTAATGGGAATGCAAAAGATAAATTAACTAATGCAACAATAAACATTAATTTCAATTGTTCTATTTCCGTTATACTTAACCCCTTAGCAAATATATCTCCTAAATGAATATATATAAATATCCCTATAACAACGCATATGACCGCTATCAGGCAATACATCACTAAGAACATTCCATTTATTTTTTTCAATCCTTCATCATCATTTTTAACAATATACTTAGAATTATATCTTATAACTGCATTCCCAAGTCCCATATCTAATAGGTAAATATAAGCTATTATTGTATTTGTTAATGTAAAAAGTCCATACTCTCCGCGCCCCAAAGAAGATAGCATAATCGGAGTATATGCTAATGATATAAGATTTCCTACAAGTAGTGTTATATATGATATTATTGTTGCTATTTTTATATTATTTTTCATAATTCCACCTTTAAATTCTGATAGTTTAATATTATTTTTCTTTAATGAGCCTAACCAATTTATTAAAATATTCTTCTTTAAAATTAGTTTCATCAAATGTTGTTAAATTAATTAGCTCTTCTATTTCATTATTTATTGTATTAAATTCTAGTTCCTTAACAAATCTCATATAATTTATACCTTCAATCCATTTATAGCTTTCTATGATTTTATGGTCAGCAGATCTTAAAATTATACATGGTGTTTTAGTTATAAATGCAAAGATCATTCCATGGAGTCTATCTGTTATTACGACCTTAGAATTTCTAAATTCATTCCACATATTAAATAATTCTTCTTCTCTCCTATTACTATCTATTTCCCTATCTACTACTGTATCAGTCTCCACTACGTTATCGTATTTTAACTTTAAATTTACAATGAAATTATCCTTTTTATTCTTCCAATAACTTTCTTTATCACTTCTTAAACAAACCATTATATTATTTCTATTGGAATTCACTTTAAAAATATTTTCTAAATAAAATACTATATCTGGAACTTTAAATGATTTAACATTAAAAATTTCTTGCATCATAGAAAATGTTTTTTCCTCTCTTGCCAGTAACATTAGTTTATTATTTTTATTATATATTTTTTTCATTTGTCTTAAATGTTTGTCCCCTACTTTATCATTAGTAAAGCTTAATGTTGTTGGCATAGATACAACCTTGCACTCATCAAATTTTTTAATAACTAATCTTCTTGCATGTTCTTCTCTTAAATATAAATTCCCCATGTTACCACCACCTTGTATGGCAATAATATCATCTTCATTTACTATTTTTTTTATAGATTTAGCATATGAATAGAATTCATCTCTTTCAAATTGAAGAAATCCATAATCTTTAAAATTCTCTTCGAAAAATTTTTTAGTTGCATATGCTATAGCTTGATCACCCATATTACCGTAATTGGGAGTTAAACAAAATAACACCTTTTTCGTTTTTTTATATTCTTGTATTTCTTCAAGTTTTTTATTACCTAAATAATAATTTTTAATTAACAAGGTTCTTTCTTTAGCATATACTACTGACTTTAAAATGTTTTTTATCCTCTTTTTCATATATCTCTCCCAATCTAAATTTTAAAAATTATATAAACTTTTAACTAATGTATTTAAGTTATAACAATGTAAAATTAATTTTATTTTAAAGCAATTATATTTTATAAAACTGCATTTTTTGTTTTTATAAAATATATTTAACCCTTCTTTGTAAATGTCTTTCTTAATTTTATCCAATATATATTTTTTCATAGTTCTAAATTCTGTATTTGACATATGTTTTTTACTTGAATATAGCATAATTATCAAATTTTTTACTGATAGAAAATACATTTCTTTACTACTTTGAATTATACATTTAGTATATCTATTTTCTTCAAAAAACTTCATCATACTTAAAGAATTATCAATTAAATCTACATTTCTTACATTAAATTTTTTTTTGGTTATACTATTCATATTACCTTGATTATAGCAATACAATTTTTCATTAATAAATGATATTTTTTTACTATTATGTACTAGTTTATAAAATGTAGCAACATCTTCAAATAATTTTCCTTCTGGAAATAAAATATTATCAAATAACTTTCTATTATAAATTTTATTTTGTGCGTGTGATCTAAAATATGTATTATTTAAATATTTTAATAATGTTTGGTTTTTATCTAATATACCAAAATCTTTAAATTGAGTATCACTTACATCTATCCCATTTAAATCATATTTCATGTCACATATAACTATATCTGAATTATTTTCCAAAGCTTTTTCAAACATCTTCCCATACATATTAATATCAATATAATCATCACTATCTACAAATCCTATAAATTTCCCTTTTGCATTTTTTATCCCTAAATTTCTAGCAGAACTTAATCCTCCATTTATTTTTTTTAAATATTTAATATTAGAATACTTTTCTAAAAATCTTTTTATAACTACTTCACTATCGTCTGGTGATCCATCATTTACTATTATAATTTCAAAATTCTTTAGTGTTTGATTAACTATACTATCTAAACATTGCTCTAGATACCTTTCTGTTTTATAAACCGGAACAATAATACTTAAATTTATATCTTCCATGTTATCACCTCTCTCATAAATCTACTTAATTCTAATATAGTTAAATTAATTATTTATTTATCTCTATAATATTGTTTGAATTATTTAATAAGTAATTTCTGCAATAGCTTCAATAAGATGTTCTCGACAAATACAATTTTTTTTAATAGAAATACATCGTAATTATACTATTTATCTGCTTTATATACTTGTACTAAGTTAGATAAATTTAATATTAAAAATGTAAAAAGACAAAATATAATCATCTTATCACCACTTGTTGATAGACCATTAAATGTATTCACATCTAAAAAAACAATTAAATAGCTAACAATTAAAAAATAATGTTTTCTTTTCATCAATGTTATAATAGGTATTATCATAATAAAGATATACATCATAATTGTAATTAAAATTCCTAATTCTAAAGAAAACATCCTCATCGGATATTCAAATGCTGCTGATGCCCAATCTGTATATGAATTTAATTTAAATGTAAATCCTCTTCCATACCCTGCAAAAAATTTAATTGGAAAAATATTCATAGATTGAACTTGAATCCATTTTTCACTTCTTCCAGTAGTTAAACTTTCTGAAGTAAATCTAGAAATCAGGGTGTCAAAGAGTCCCGTCTGAAATGCAATAATAATTCCACATATAATTATAAGTGTTTTTTTTATTTTATTATTACATTTAAATAATACAATAATACCTAAACATAAAAGTACAAATCCTGACTTGCTTCCAGTAAATGCTATGCCAATAATCGATATAATTAGTATCCATATGGGGCAACACGCTTCATTAAAGTACTTATTATATAAGATATTTAAGACAAAGAACATTAGATATAATTCTGTATTGAACAAAGGATGTCCCATGAATGAATATAATCTTTTAGCATCTCCTGATACACTACTTAACAAAATTTGTTCTTGTGTCCTCTGACTCATAAACTTACTGATGGCAATATTAATATTAATATTAAATATTATTTCTAGTATTCCGACAACAGTTATAATGATAATTATTATATTTAGTATTAATATAGTCCATTTAAATATATCTTTTAATATCTGCTTATCAACTTCTATAATTGTTAATGATAAGGGGGTAAGAAACAATATAATAACAGTCCCTATATTCATTATATTGTTCTCATAAAAAACAGCTGTACTCATATAAACTAATATAGTTATAAATAAAAAAATAATCTTTTTTTTATTAATTCCTCTAAAATTATTTATTATCAATAAAACCAAACTAACTATTCCCATCATATTAATGGTAAACATTTTCTCTCCTAATATACTTCTTAATTCCTGCGGAAAAACAAAAAGTGATATAAGTAATAGCATAAATATTTTTTTATTATTCAACTGTGTTTTCCTTTTATCTATGTTCATCTTATCCATTCCTCATTTAATATATTTATTGGAATTATTGTTTTCGAATTATATATTTATGATTTCATTCCATTGATTTATAATAATGTCTATACTGAAATCATTAGCTCTCTTTATAGACTCTTTTGACATTTCTTTTCTTTTTTCTTCATTTTTAATTAAATTTACCATCATTTTTGCTAATGCATCAATATCCCCACGTGGGACTAAGATTCCATTTTGATTTGGTCTATTTATAATTTCCTTAGGCCCCGAATTAGCGAATGCTATAACTGGTAATCCACATTCCATTGCTTCTGTTATAACTAGACCAAATCCTTCCCATCTAGAAGCTGAAACAAATATTGAAGATTCTAAGTATTTTTTTTTAATTTTTTTTGTAAAAGGCTCCATACTTATTTGATTTCTTAAATTTAAAGTCTGTATTAGTTGGTTTATTTTCTCTTTATCTGGACCATCACCGACAATTTTCAACTTCCACTCTTTATTATTTACAGCTACCTTACTAAATGCTTTTATAAGTAAATCAAATCCTTTTTGTTCTTGGACTAATCTGCCTACGCATATAATATTTTTATTTCTGCATTCTGCCTTACATTTCGAAATAAAACTAAGAGGATTGTATATCCTTTTACAATCTATATTTAAGTGATTTTTCATTTTTCTTTTATCATCTTCTGTTAAAACAACATACCTATCTAATTTATTTATATACTCTTTAAATAATTCATCTTGTCTCCAATAGTAATTGTTTCTTGTTTTAAAATATGCTTCATAAGAATTATGCTGCCATCCAATGGTTTTCGCAGCTAATTCATTTGAAATTATTGCAACTAATAAACTATAATACCCTTCTACCCCTATAACAACATCATATTTTTTTGAATTCAGATACTCTATAAAATTATTTCGCACCTCGTTAGGATAATAAATACCCAGTAATACATTCTTCATTTTATTATTATTAAAAAATCCTGTTATACTATTTATCTTTCTGAAAATCTTTCTTACAACTTTACTAACAACCTTTTCAGAAAATAAGTTACCATTTAATTTAACATTCACTTTAGGACTAAGGTTATATAGGTCTCTTTTTATACAAATTTCATCATTTGTACATAATATGTCCACTTCACAATTTTCACTTAATTGATTCGCTAACACAGATACAACTCTTTGCACTCCACCCAAATTAAAAACTGTATTTGTTATAAAACAGATTTTCATATTAATTATCATTCCTTTCATGCCATTTTGAACTTTCTGTCATAATAGGCATTCTTAACGAATTATAAATATGTTAGTTTTATATTTCGCTATTTCTAAACTAAATTATTTAGTCTATTCTTTAAAATTTCATAAAAGGCTTTTGATTAGTTTTCATATCAGAAACAACATACAAAATTATCTACATACCGCATAATTTAGGCCTCGCCTTATACTTTATGATGGAGTTGTAACACCCTATATCTAAGTAACTCCTTATAACAATTATGTTATCTATACATATAGCTGTATTCAAAAAATGAGCAGTTTTTATTTTTTATTTAAAAATTTCATGTGCTTTTTCAAATAATAATATACTAGAATTTTTAACCACATTTTTTTATTCACTAATTTTAAAGTTTTCATTTCTACATATAATTCATTACTGAGTTTATTCTTAATATATAATTTACTTAATCTAAAAGAAAATGATACTTCCACTTGTAGAATTTGATAACTTTCTAATTTATAGTATAAGCTTCTACAAAAATCACGTAACAGTTTTTCTCCTTTAATATTCTTTATTCCCCCAGCACTGATTCTTATATTAGAATGTTCATTATATCTTAACAACACTTCTGGAACTCTATCTACTTCATATCCTTTATTTAACAATTTTATAATTACCGTTGAATCTTGCTTACATGGAACATCGGTAAAATTTTCAACCTCCAAAAGACACTCTTTTCTACATAGCCATTGTGATGTTGCTGCGATACAATCATACATGGCATCTACTAAACAATTTCCTCTGTAATCGTATCTATATTCATATAATTTTTTATTATTTTCATCATAACTATCTGTATAACAATATACTAAAGCTAATTTTGGATTATTGCTTTCTTTAAATAAATTAATTTGTTTTTCTAACTTTGTTGGATAGTATTCATCATCATCATCTAAAAATGCTATATATGCGCCTTTTGCATTTTCTATTGCTACATTTCTAGTTAATGAACCGCCCATATTACTTTCGTTAATAATATATTTAATATTATTATGGTTTTTATATTTTTCCATTAACTTTTGTACTTGTAGTTGCCATAGAGAATTTAATCCATTATCGTCAACTACTATAATTTCGATATTCTTATAAGTTTGATTTAAAACACATTTGATTGATCGCTCTAATTCTTTTTCCCGTTTATATGTGGCAATCACAACACTAATAAGTTCTTCCAAAATGACACCACTCCTCTTTACATTTGCATGTTTTAAAATTTTTTAATTATTAAACTTAGAAAATTATTCTATAATCGTCTTATAAATACAATTACAAATCTGATCGTCTTAAATCATGTTTAACAAAAAAAATTCACCTTTCCTTTTATGTATTTTTTTATTCTATTATAATTTTGAAATCCTACTACACTTTTTATCATTGTTATAATTCTAATTTTTATGCGATGGCTTAAAGTAATCCATGTCCCTTCAAACCAATGAATTGATATCGTATCTTTTGTTATATTTGGTTTTTTACCTCCAATCTTAAAAGGCGAAAAGTATTCTATTGGATAAATGGCAAGTTTATTATCATATAATTTTTGCATTTGATTGTTTTGTTTCATTCCGTATTTTAAAAGTATATCAGTAAGAACTCTAACGTTTGTTACACTATTTATCTTACCGTTTACTGTAAAATGCCTATTATTATATGTAAGTAGCCACTCGTTTATGAGTAAATTCCCCTTTTGAGAGCCAATCACAGCAGTTGAAACTAATTCTTTGTCTTCAAATCCTACAAAACCTTCTAATTCTAATAAATTATTGAAAGGTTTTAGGATTTCAACATCCGTATCCATATATATACCACCATAATTAAATAAAACAAATAACCTAGCATAATCAGCAACAAAAGCATATTTTTTAGAAATATATGCCTCTTCTACATATGTATTTGCATGTATATCAAAGTTTTCTTCATTCCATTCAATAATTTCATAACCATGTAATTTTTCTTTCCAACTTTGAATGCACTTTTCTGCTAACTCCGATTTTTTCCCTTTTCCAAACCAACAATAATGTATTGTTTTGGGTATTTCAGATTTTTTCATCATGATCTCCTTTTACTTATCCTTTCCTACCAGATCTATACATATTTTTTCAAAACCTTTTACAAATACACTCGTTGTACTATTATAATCACAACTCATATTTTCTACTTTTTTATCATAGTTAACTATAACATCTCCAAGCAATTCAATATTATAAACAGCTATAATTTTTTGATTTTCTTCTAATTTTTCTGTAAATTTTACTTGATGATTGTCTACATGTTCCTTAAATTCTTTTTGTCTAGGTACCACAACCGGAATTTTATTCAATTGAAAAGGCAACATAATACTACCTGGTCCACCATGTGTAATTACTATTCGCGCTTTTTTAGTTAGTTCTAACATTTTATCTGATGTAATCATATCTTTATAAGAACAATACTTAGGAGTATATTTTGTATATCCTGTTTGAATAAATACCTCTTCTTTAATTATTTTATTATTAACTAATTCATCAATTTTTTCAACTAATCTATCAAAACTTTGTTCATGTGTACCTACTGTTACAAAAATCATTAAATAATTCCCCCTATATTTACTCCTTTAGGATAAAATTTCTTTTGTTGTTCCCATTGTAAAATAAATTTGTCAGTTACAGGATATACTATTTTACCAGTCAGTGTTGGTAAGTCAATTCTATCATATACCTCTATATAGACAGTTTTTGCACCAAATAGTTTACCTAAATAAAAAAATGGAATTGCTGATGCCCCACCGGAAGATATAATTAAATCTGGTTTTTCTTTTTTTAAAATTTTGAACGCAAGAAATGTATTTTTAATTAAGTTTTTTATATTTCGATTGCTTGGAAAATAACACCAATATTTCTTTTCATCTTTCAGTAAAGATTGTGAATCCACCTTATCAAAGGTAACCCAGAATCTTTCATTATTTTCCCAAAATTCTTTTAATAAATATAAATGTGTCAAATGTCCACCACTAGAACCTACCAAACATATTTTCATAATAATTTATTTCCTCCTACTTTTTTCAAATAAATTAACTATCTCTATTTCACCTTTTATATACCTCATTTTATTAGCATAGAATAATGGCATATTTAATTTCTCATATTCCAACATTATAATAATTTTACATTCTAGTAACAGCTGCTTCCTCTATTCCTTTAGTTGATAGATTTAAAACTTCTTTTCTCCCTACAGAATGATACTCTATTTGTCTTTTTTCTATGTCTGCTGTTTTGTAACAATTTCTACCATCAAATATGATAGGAGTTTTCATTAATTTTTCATACACTTCTAATTCTAATGATTTTATTTCATTCCATTCAGTAAATATAAATGCTAAATCTGCATCTTTTAATGTTTCTTCCGGAGTGCTTACATATTGTATTTCATTAGGGTAAATCTTTTTAAAATTTTCTACTCCTACTGGATCATAAGCAACTATTTCTGCTCCTTCATCTAAAAGTCTTCTTACATTTGGTATTGATGGAGCTTCTCTTAAATCATCTGTTCCCGGTTTAAATGTTAATCCTAAAACCGCTACCCTTAATCCTTTTAAACTTCCAAGCCTTTGTTTTGCTTTTCTAAAAAGCTTATATTTTTGATTTTCATTAACTTCTATAGTTGCCTTTATCGTTTTTAATTCATATCCATTATCATTTGCTAGCCAATGAAGTGCCTTTGTATCTTTGGGAAAGCATGATCCACCATACCCAAGTCCTGCATTTAAGAATTTTTCTCCTATTCTTGGATCATAACTCATCCCCTTTGTTACATCCTCAATATCTGCTCCAACTATTTCACAAAAATTTGCAATTTCATTTATAAATGATATTTTTAAAGCTAAAAAATCATTAGAAGCATATTTTATCATTTCTGCACTTCTTCTATTAGCTACAACTATTGGCGTATTAAATCTTTCATATATCTGTTTCAATGTATCTCTTGCCTTATCTGATTCCACACCAATTACTATTCTGTTAGCATATAAGGTATCTTTAACTGCTGTTCCTTGTGCTAAAAACTCTGGATTTGAAGCAACTTCTATATGAACGTTATTAACTAAATGTTCTCTTAAAAACTCTTCCACCTTATCATTAGTTCCTATTGGAACTGTTGATTTAACTACAACTAAGCAGTCTTTTTCAATACTTCCTGCTATCTGCTCTGCAACCTTATACACATAATCTAAATTAGCTGAACCATCTTCTCTTTCAGGAGTTCCTACTCCTATAAAGATAACATCTGCATCTTTATATGCATTTTCATAATCTGTAGTAAAGTCTAATCTTTTTGCTTCATAATTATTTTTTAAAAGTTCATCCAATCCTGGTTCGTATATGGGTGAAATCCCTTGTTTCATTGTTTCAACTTTTTTTTCATTAATATCTACGCACGTTACATTATGACCAACTTCTGATAAGCATGCTCCTGTAACTAATCCTACATACCCAGTTCCTGCTACAACTATCTTCATAAATCTTTACCCCTCTTTTCTTCATAAACTTCTTTACAAATTATTTATTACTAATTATCATTTTGTAATTACTCAAACCTTACCTTGCCCCCTCATCTCCAAACAATACTCCCACTGTTTTAAAGATAAGACTTAAATCTATCCATGTATTTCTTTCTTCTATATACTCAACATCCATTTCCATCCACTCTTCAAAGCTAATATCACTTCTACCCCTAACCTGCCAATAGCAGGTTAACCCTGGTTTTGCAATTAACCTTAGTTTTTGGAAAGATGTAAACTGTGTTACTTCTTTTGGCAGGCTTGGTCTTGGCCCCACAAGTGACATGTCTCCCTTTAATATATTAAATAGCTGAGGTAACTCATCTATACTTGTCTTTCTTATAAAGCTTCCTATTTTAGTTACTCTTGGGTCTTCTTTCATCTTAAACATAGGTCCTGACATTTCATTTTTTGTTTTGAGCTTGCCCAAAAGACATTCTGCATCTATACACATAGATCTAAACTTATACATTTTAAATTGCGTACCATCTTGTCCAACTCTACTCTGACCAAAAAAAACAGGCCCCTTAGAATCGAGCTTTATCCAAATGCCAACAATAATCATCACTGGGCTTAGAAGTATTACCCCACATAAAGCACCTATAATATCAATTATTCTTTTAATTATAAAATATCCTACGCTTTTGTCATACTCGCGGACAATCTCTGCCTGTGTAACTTTTGAATTTCTTTCTAATTCTTGCATTTATGTTCCCACCCCCATTTTATTTTCCCAAAATTTCTATCCCCAAATAATAAGCAAATTGCCAATTAGAATTCTTCCAATTTCTACAAAATGTCCGTGTCTTATTGTATAACTTTGTAAGTTTTATGTCAAATTTTAAACTCACCACTTCATTGATTTACTGTTCGCATACTCCGAAATACATCAAATCATTACTTATTTTACAGTTTTTGAAAAACGCAATTACCTTTAAATCGTTGTATATCAATGGTTTTTCATTCTACATCTATCGACCTTATACATTATTTTATAATCCTTTCACTTTATATATTGTAAAAAACCGGTCAATTTATTATCATTTCTTTTATATGATTAAATCCCCTATTAATATACAATTTTATACATTTAAATGTAATTTAACCACAAAATTGATTATACCATAAAATTCACACTGTTTTCCCCATTATCTTCAAAATAAAACAAGAATGCTAAGACTTTTGATAAAATCCTAACATTCTTATTAGCTTCCATATAGATTCATCCTAAAACGTTGTTGCCTTGTACTTTCTTAGCTCTTATATATTATTTTTCAAAACTTCGCACAAAATTTCAGAGCAGCATATATATTTAGTGAAGGCAAAATAAAAGAAAGGAGTGACCAACATGGCAGTTGTATCTACAAAGGTATCAAGCGCACTAAAACTCACTATGAAAGTAGGGGTCGACATCGATGGTAATGACAAATTCGCAACAAAAACACTAGGTAATTTAAAAGTTACTGCAGAGGATGAGGACATTTTTGCAATAGGAAAAGCTATATCTAACATTAAAACTTATCCATTATTTACACTAGACAGACAAGACCAATTTAGCTTAGTTATGGAATAGTTTTTCAACTTAAAATTTAGAGTTAAATTAAATTAAATAATTAAAAGGAGGAAAAGACATATGCATAAATTAGTTATGAGATTTTTAACATCAATAGAAGGTAAATATTTTACTTTAACCGTAGATGACATTAAAGCTGACGAAGAGGGAGTGCCAACTATAAAAGAAGCTGAGGTAAATGCTCTTATGGAATTAGTTATTGCAAAGAACATTTTTGCATCAGCCAGTGGCAGCTTAACAGGCAAGAAAGATGCTAAAGTAGTTACTACTGATACTAATGAAATTGAAGTAGCTTAGAAAGATAGTTTCTCGCACTAAACTGGTATCTATAGAACAGACACTTTGAAAAAAGTGCTTGATCTATAGGTGCTTTTTTGCATGTTTTATATGAAGCTATTGTTCCATAGGTTAGAGTTCCATACTATAAAAAAGCTTCAGTGAGCGTTTTTTTTAATCGAATATCTAGCATATATCTTATAATATGCTAGATAAAAAAATCCCAAGCCTATTAAAGAACCTCCGAAGTCTATTAGCACATCGCTTACTGATGAGCCCCTACCTAGAACAAACATTTGATGGTATTCATCAGTCACTGCATAAAATAGACATATAAACATTATACAAAATAACGCATCCCGTCCTTTAAGTCCAAACAAAAATAAAAAATTTGCAACAAACACTGCTAATATACCATACTCAATTGCATGTGCATTTTTTCTAATAAGTATATTTATTTTTTTATCTCTTAAACTTTTAGGTAACACGCTGGGTTTCGCCTTAGTTAAATCGTTTTTACCCTCCAAAGTATTCTTATTGTTTCTTATAGATTGAACAATTTCATAACTTCGCAAATTTGACGATGAACCAGGTTTAGAAGAATTATAAAATATTAATCCCATCCATAATAAGCATAATACAATACTTAGTTTTCTCAATATATCACCATCCAATATTCCAATAAAGTTTATTATATCATATTTTAATATAATATTTCTAATTTTAACATTTAATAGCGGCTGTGAATTTAATATTCGCAAAACTCTTCCGACTTAACTCCTAATCCAAATCTATAAAGTATTGCTGCCACTATTCTCTCCGATGCTCTTCCATCTCCATATGGATTAATAGCTTTAGCCATTTTTTGATATTCTGCTTTATTTACAATTAACTCATTGGCCATATTATAGATATCATCTTCAATAATTCCAGCTAATTTAACAGTACCAGCTTCAGACGCCTCTGGTCTTTCAGTCTCTGTCCTTAAAACTAATACTGGTTTCCCTAAAGCTGGAGCTTCTTCTTGTAAACCTCCTGAGTCCGTCATAACCATATAGCTTCTATCTATCAAGTTATGCATGTCTTGAACATCAATTGGATCAATCAAATAAATTCTTTCCTTATTTCCAATAATCGAATTAACAGTTTCTCTAACTGCTGGATTCAAATGAACAGGATAAATAAATGATACATCTCTATGATCTTCAGCTAATCTTTTGATAGCATTGCAGATATTTTCTAAAGGTTCTCCGAGATTTTCTCGTCTATGAGCCGTAACAACAATATATTTACTTGAATTAAAATCAATTTTTTTAAGTATTCTATTTTTAAATTTATAGTCTTTTCTTACAGTATGTTTGATTGCATCAATAACAGTATTGCCTGTTAAATAAATATCCTTATTAATGCCTTCACTTAACAGATTTAACTTATTTGTTTTTGTAGGTGCAAAATGCATCTCAGCTATACTCCCAGTTAGTTTTCTATTCATTTCCTCTGGAAATGGTGAATACTTATCAAAAGTTCTAAGTCCAGCTTCAACATGACCTACGGGCACTTTGTTATAAAATGCTGCTAATGCTCCTGCAAAAGTTGTTGAAGTGTCACCATGAACCAGAACAATTTCTGGTTTAAGTTCTAGGATGACTTCATTTAATCCATTAAGCGCATCGCTGGTTATTGTAGTTAACGTTTGCCTTTGTTTCATAATATCCAAGTCATAATCTGGTTTTATATCAAATATTTCCAACACTTGATCAAGCATCTCTCTATGCTGAGCTGTCACACACACGTAGCTTTCTATTTCAGAGTATCTTTCTAATTCTTTAACCAGCGGTGCCATCTTGACAGCTTCTGGTCTCGTCCCAAATATACTTAATATTTTGATTTTATTCAAGAACATCACCACATCTTTCTATAATTTATAAGCATTATCAAAAACACAAATATTTTTAGTATCAAGAACTAACTTATTCTTGATTAATTTCATATTATCCTTAATATGATTATGAGCTACCATAATAACTAATATTTCTATTTCATTAATAAAATCTTCAAAGTCCATAAACTGATGATCAACAATTCGAGTTTTAACAAATGGATCAAATACTTTTATACCGAATGCTAAATGCTCATCCATTTTCTCTAAAAGTTGTAATGTTGGACTCTCTCTTGTATCATCAACATTTTCTTTATATGTCAATCCATATAAACCAACTTTCGAAATATCCTTAATACCATATTCTCTCATTATGTCTCTAATTCTACCTAACACATGAGTTGGCATAGAATCATTAATCTTTCTTGCAGATAGAATTAAGCTTGTTAAATCAGGATAATCCCCCACTAAGAACCATGGGTCAACTGATATGCAGTGACCACCTACACCCGGTCCTGGTTGTAAAATGTTTACCCTTGGGTGCATGTTGGCAGTTTTAATGATTTCATAAACATCCATATTGTCTACTCTGCAAATTTTAGTAAGTTCATTTGCGAAGGCAATATTTATATCACGATACGTATTTTCAACAACCTTGGACATCTCAGCCGTTCTGATGTCTGTAACTATTATTTCGGATTTACAAAAACTAGAATATAATAATTTTATTTTTTCACCGATTTCCTTAGTATCAGCACCAATTGTTCTTGAATTAAATTCAAGTTCATGAATCATGTTTCCAGGTATAATTCTTTCAGGAGCATGAACTAAGTGAACATCTTTTCCGATTACAAGTCTTCTCTTTTCAATTTCAGGACGAACATACTTATCAATTGATCTCGGCGATATCGTAGACTCAATAATTATTATCGAACCTTTTTCACAAACATCTAACACATTATTTACTGCTGAAATAACATATTTAGGGTCAATCTTTTTACTTTCTTTGATGTATGGTGTAGCAACAGCAATTATATAAGTATCTGTTTTGATATATTCAGTGGTAAACTTGATGCCATTTATTAATGCGTCATCAAATAACTGACCTAAGCCCTTTTCTTCAAAAGTAAGTCTCCCTTCACTTAAAGTTTTTACCAACTCTTTATTATAATCTGTCCCTATTATGTTCACCCCATTTTTAGCAAACATTAAAGCTGTTGGTAATCCTATATAGCCTAATCCAATTATATTAATTTTTGACATGATTGTCACTCTCCTTACTCAATTTATACATAACAATAATCATATTACTATGCATAATCATATATAGTAATGAAATTAATAGTAAGAACTGCTCGATTGGTAAGTTTCTAAAATAGGAAATTAAATATACAGCAAATTCTCCTACAAGCAATATACTTTGTAAAATTAACTCAATATGTTGCTTATTTGATACAATAAAACTTGTTGTGAGTGATTCTGCAATAAGCCTTAAACAAAACATTGGTGCAAGTAATCTCACATACTTCCCGGCTGTTTCCCACTCCGCTCCAAAAAACAAAGAAAATATCCAAGGCGCTAATATAGCCATCAGCATAATCATAGGAATAATAATGATTGATAACACTATTATTGTTTTTCTGAATGTTCTTTTATAATTTCCACATTCCATTATTTCTTTAACTGCGCTATCGAAAAATACCCTTGCGATATTAGCACTAATTACAGAAAAGGGGATACCCAAAACACGATATGATAATGAATATAATCCTAACTGTTCTGTAGAATAAACACTTTTAATAAAAAGATTAATGCTAGAATATATTGAAGTAGTTATTAATGCAGAAGATGCATTGTAGATAGGTTGTTTTCTATGTTTTAAAAAAGATTTTTTAATTGCCTCAAAATCAATTTTTTTAAATTCTCCCATTTTCTTTCGAATATCTTTTGACTGACGGCCTAAACCGACAAATGAACTTACTATTTGAGAACAGATTAAACCCGGTATTCCAACATTAAACAAACCACTTATAACCAGCAAAGTATTGTTAACTCCTGATTTAATCACCGTAACTGATGAAATCAATTTATATAATGAGTTCTTGTTGTTGTGCGCAAGTAGAATATTATTTAATCCATATGCTGCTAGCAAAACAGTTATTGCGCAAATACACATCCACAATGAAAACCCAGAATAGTCACTTCCCATAAAAACCACTCCATAAACAATTCCAATAATTACGCTTAATGGTATAAAAAGAAATAGACATAGTTTCATAACAGAATAAGTATCTTTTTCAGTTTTTGCTACAACAATGGCCATATCATATTTCAAACAGATAACAGGCCCAAACAATGATACAGCAGTTGCTACCACTGTATAGGCTCCTAACTGTTGCGGTGTAAACAGCCTAGTTGTAATTGGAGATACAATTATAGAAATAACTTGCGCTATTAAAGATCCACTTGCCAACATAGAAAAAGATAGTAAAAATTTATTCGCTTTAAATCTATTCCAAAGCTTTTTCATTTTAAGTAATAACCTCACTATTAATAATTTTCAGTATTTCACAGGCTATTTTTGAGTTATGCTTGTCAACAGAGATACTTGAAACATAAGATTCAACCCGTTCTTTATAATCACCCATATTGTTGCTTACTTTAACAATCCCTTTATAAAAACAATCATCAGACTCTCCTATACCGTACTTTGCACAAAAATCCTTTAGCGGTAAGTTTTCAGTCGTTACAATTGGCAGCCCTTCAGCTAGATATTCATATACTTTTCCTGAAGCACAATACTTGTTATTCAAGTCGTTTTTATGATAGCTGACTATACCAATATCGCATCTTCGAACAATATATCTTAGTTCTGGTAAAGGGACTTTACTGATTAACATTACATTAGTCAGATTATTTGTATCAATAATGTATTGTATAATTCGCTTATCTTCATCAGTTCCATCTCCAATAATATATAATCCATAATCGTTTGGAAGTTTTGTCATAGCAGAAACAAGTTTATCTGTAGTTCTCAAAACTGATGTTCCTCCAGTACTTACGATATTTACTTTATATTTAAAGCAATTACTATATTTTTCATCTAATGATTTTTTATCATACTGTCCTGTTAGAAATCTAATATTTTCAAAGACTAGTGGTAATGTTTTTAATTTATATTGTTCAAACATAATTTTCGACCGATAATCATTAGCACATAATACCACATCAGATTTCTTCATTAGAACAGTCTCAAATTTACAAAATAGTCTGCCAGATATGTTTTTTATATCTTTATAAAAATAGAGTTCTCTAACATCTTGCACTATAAATTTTGGTTTAAAAAGTTTTCTAATTATTAAAGCAGGTATAGATGCAAAAAGGTTATCGGAAAATAAAATATCAATATTTTCAATTTCCTTTGCAGATTTCAAACAAGTGAATAGAAAAGAAATATACAAGCGCAAACTCAAATATTTTGATTTATTTATATTCACTATGTTTTCTTTAACATTACTACACTTACTACTACCACAGCATACTAATGTAACGTCACCTATTTTTTTTGCCACATTATATATTTCTGTGAGTCGACCATCATACTCTTTTATTCCATATGAAATTAATAATATATTCATTTATTAAATCCCCCAATAGTCTTTATGCACTTTGAGCATTCGTCTCTAATTGTTAACGTTATTCGATTAGAATTATTCTTAAATAACTTTGCTACAAAGTATATTAAACCTGCAGTAAAAAGCATAATGGTAGAGAGGCTAATTAGAGGCGGTGTGTTAGCATAAATATTAGTAACAAATCTAATTAAAATATATCCAATGATATAAGTCATTTCATATGAATTTGTTTTATTAAAATATTTTTCTAATTTAATTGAAATAAATATATTTAAGCATGCAATTATTGGTGAAAATAACGCTCCAAAATAAATATAGCCATAACCTAAGCCAGAGATAACATGACCGTTCGCTTTACTTACTCCATAAATAAATGTGTTAAAGTACTCTGTTGTCATCATCATTTTGTTTTTCAATAAAAAACTAACACCAAATATTGAACGCCCAAAATCATAAAACATATTCATTATATTTAAATCCGTTACCTTTTTTAATTCAATTGTGACTGCTAGATTTTGTGTTCCAAAGAAATAAGCTTGCAAGTTTTTAGAGATAAATTCTAAATTTACATTATTTGCATTCAGTGCAGCTGTATATGAACCATAATAAGCTACAGAAAATTGTTTATATATAGTCATAACAAAAGCAACTGATATTGCAGTTATTACTATATAAGTAATTATTCTCTTTCTATATTTTTTAAAAGCTCTAGTCAAAATAAATATTACTACTAAACAAGTATATAATTGTTCAGATCTTCTACCTCCGATAATAATCCCCACATTAATAATTCCAACAATTATTGCATAATAGACATACCGTTTTTTTCCTTTTGATTCATATCTATTTTTACAGTAACTTACACTCCAAACAAAAAAGAATATCACACCGCTTTTTATAATATATCTTAATAAAAGAATGGGAGTGCTTGTAATATCAACAAATGCATCCGTTTTTTCAGTCGAAATGAAGAACAATTTGATTATATTCAAGTTTCGACCAATTAATAAATACAAACTTAAAGCTATGAATATGAATATTAGATAAATATATTTATTTCCCTTTAATTTAAGTTCATCATTTGGTCTTAATGGAACTTTATTAGATAACACCATAATCCATAAGAAAAAGCTAGTAATAATTAGCTCATACGGCACGAGCCATATAGCTAATTCAATGGACCCAGTAAAAGTTTTCATATATGAAATACCATTATATACACCCGATAAAGAACTGACAATTGGTATTAATACACATCTTATCCATGATAACAATATCGTAAAATAAACTGTTATTTTAAATTTTTTATATCTAATTAAATTTGAAAAAATCAAAATAAATACAATTAGGAACGTTAGTGGATGTATCCACAATAATTGATATCCATCAGCAACTGAGTTTTTGGGTAATATACAAATAAGAACTCCACTTATAGAGCTTATAATAATTGTAAAATTTATTAGAAATTTTTTCATTTTAATCTTCCTCTATGAAAAGCTTATTCATTAATAAATCTAGCTTTTTATGACCTTTTAATATAACTTTTTTGAACTCTTCACAGTTCTCATGAATTTCGTCTTGATTTAGCTTACGATACCAATTATACAAATTATCGCCTAAATTATTAAAGCCATCTTTTTCTATAGCATACCCAAAACCATATTTACATGATATTTCTTCCATATATGTGTTTTTGAATACTAAAATAGGAACATTAAGATAAGTTGCATAATACAATTTAATGGATAATGCAGTATCCAAATTAACCTCTCCTACTCCATATAAATTGTAAATAATATCTGCATCTTGAATTAATCCAGCTGTCTCATAAGGTTCAAATCTTCCAGAACAAAATACATTATTTATTTTTTTTTCTTTAGCGTAATTTACAATAAGTTCAGAACCTTCTCCATAAAAATTAAGTTTAAATCTACTATCATTGCCCAGGTAATCAATCAATCTATAGCAATTATCATATAAACTCATATATCCAATATAAGTAATATTAATTGGCCCTTCCGCGTCTTTTAATTTTGTATGAGGAGCAGAATCAGCCAAGACTTTCATATTCATGCTATGTATTATTACATAGTCGAACTCAGGTAAATATCTTTTAAATCCTTCGGATGACAAAGTAGAAAACGCTGATGAATATACTGCACTTTTTAGTTTAAACTTTACTATTGGATTACCTTGAAAGTAGATATCTCTAATATTTAAACAATACTTTTTATTAAAATGCTTTTTTAAAATATTTGAAAACATAAATGCCGTAAATATATTCCAGGATATAATAAAGTCATATTTGTTTTTAAGTAATATCTCTTTTGCAAATTTTTTAAAACCCCAATAACTAATTAATTTTCTAAAAAAGGACCATTTTCGCTCTATATTTAAATCATATTTGTATACATTTGTTGCGTTATTATTTTCTTCAGCATTATACTTATCAATATAGATTAAATCATAGGGTATATTGTTTTTATCTAAAAATTCAGTATACAAACTAACTAATGTCATATGTTTTAAATTTACTGTACTCAAAATGCATATCTTTTTCATGTATATGTTCCTCCATATAATATTTATATATATATTTATTGTAAGATTTAAGTCTTCACCTAATTTCTCTAATATCAGTATTTAAAATTTTTCAGTAATCTTTCCTGAAAATAACTCAATAAATTTAAGGGTATTCGTATTTCTCCCATAATACTTCTTCCCAAATTCATGTCCAATTTTAGCCAAACTTTCACGCTTTTCTTTATTTTTATATAAATCAAAAATTGCATCTGCCACTGCTTTAGGATCATCGTTTGGAGCTGAGATCCCCATTTCATTTTCATTGAACATCTTATAATAATCAGAGTCATCATCCACCGAATTCACAATAGTCCTGCTACATGCCATAAGCAATCCAGCCTTACTTGGCACAGAGTTTCCAATTATTCCTTTCTTCAAAGGAATTAAGCAAATCGAGCAGGTGCTATAGACATCTGAAACCATATCCTGTGGTTCGAGTGGATAAAAAACTATATTATCTAACCCACGTTTTTCTTTTTCTCCTATAAAAGCAGCCCTCTTACTACCTTGGCCTATCATCTGAAACTCTATATCTTTGTAACCTTTGAGTAACTCCGCAACATTTAAAACCATTTTGTAATCAAATACATATCCCATTGTTCCTGCATATTGTACATAAAACTTATTCTTTTGAAGATTATATTTCTTAACAAAACGATTATCTTCCCATTGAACTTCATGTACTGTTCGATCATCAAACCAGTTTACTATTGAAAAAATTTTCTTAGGTGGAACCCCCTGCTCCACCACTTTCATTTTCATGTCTTCAGAAATAACTGTTAATATATCACTATTTTTGTATGCTACTTTTTGAATTTTATAAAATACCCATTTAATAAATCTATTGTTTATAACACCACTACTAACAGCACTACCTGGAAACATGTCTTGCACACTATATAATATAGGTTTTCTCATAAATAATTTCAAAAGAACAATTGAAAACACTACTGTGGGGCAAGACTGAACAAAGACTGAATCAATATCTTTCATCTTTATCCATATTTTAAAACATTTGAAAGCATATAAAGCCTCCTCAAAATACCTATGAATAAAAGAATTTTTATTAATTATCTTCCTGTTAATAACAGTCATTTCAAGATTACGTTTATTTTTCAATGTATCAGGTATTTCACTATTAATTTTTTTTCTTCTACTCTGTATTAAATGAATACTAAATCCACTATCGAGTAAGTCTTCTATTAATGAACTAACTAAATGGTTAGATGGACCTGGTGTGTCAAATCCTTCCGTACTTATAAACAATATCTTTTTCATCGCTTCCCCCTTTAGCTAGTCACAACAAGCTTATGCATTTAGAGTTATGTCCTTTTTATTATGAATCATCTGCTTTTCAATTTATCTATTCAAAGAAGCCGCTGCTTCGTCCATGAATTCAAATCCCATATCCTTATTAGGCCAATAATGATAAACCGATCTAATCTCCTTAACTCTAAAACCATTTCTCACATAAAAATTAATAGCATTTATATTGTTACTTTGTGTACCAACTCTTATATCTTTAATATCCTTATGGTTATCATATATATATTTTTCTAAATATATCATCATCTCTTTACCTATAAATCCATTTTGCATGCCTTCTTTAACTGAAATTAATTCTATTATTGCGGTATTAGTTTTATGCTCTAATGAAAATAATATATATCCAGCTACTTTTGAATCTATATAACAATTTATAAAATATTTATTTTCATTTAAGAAAGATGATTGAACCCACTGCCCATAAACATTTTTAGCTTTGGCTTTATTTAAATATGGATCATTGAAAAATCTAGAATGCTTATAAGAATTTTTACTTATTTCTAGTATTTCGTTGTTAACCGGCAACTTATTTTGAATAGCTATATCGAATTTATTAGCATGTTTTATAGCTACATTTATTTCTTTAGTGAACTGGAAATTTATATCGGTTACAAATGCTCCTGATAATTTGGATATATATAAATTGTTAATCGAATCATTATTTACATTATCTATGACATTAAACTCATTTTTTTTTAATACTTTGCTTATTATGTTCCACTCTTTGCTTCCTATTGTTTCATCTAAAGTTACTCTTCCACTATTAACCCCAAAGTAATTAGTATCCCATTCTAAAAATTTATAATGAAGTTTGTTCATTTTCATCTCTTCTTTTCTGACCCGTTCACAATTATATATCCCCCGCTTTAATAATATAACAACTATTGTTTTAATAAATATTTTTAAATCAAGTACAAATGATACATTATTTACATAATATAAATCATTCTGTATCCTTTCTTTCCACTCAATAGAATTTCTATGATAAACTTGGTTATATCCGGTAACACCTGGTAAAACATTTAATTTATTCTTTTCATCCTTTGTGTATAAACTAAAATGATCTTCCAAATCTGGTCTTGGTCCAATAAAGCTCATATCCCCCATTAAAATATTAATTATTTGTGGTATCTCATCTATGCTTAACTTTCTTATAAATTTACCAATCTTCGTAAGTCTAGGATCATCAACTGAATTAAATGTTGAACCGTCATTATTCCTTATATCCGGCGCATTTACTTTCATAGATCTAAACTTTTTAATATTAAATATTTTACCATTCTTCCCTAACCTTTTCTGAGTATATATTATTGGTCCTACGTCTTCTAATTTAATAAATAAACCTATTACTATATAAAATATCAAAAATGCAGGTAATATTATTAATGCTAATAAGAAATCAATTATTCTCTTAAAAATCCTTTCATACATTCCTTTTCCCCTCACATACAATATTAAAGATCGTCTTATAATTGATGTCAAACTATGATAAACTAGCTGCTGCCTCACCCGCCATAATTTCTTTTAAGCTCTCCACCACATACTCGACCTGTTCGTTCGTTAATCGCTGATATAATGGCAATGTAATCTCATTTTTATACATGTCAAAAGCATTCGGGTAATCTATTATATCGAATCCCAACCTCTTATATGCTGTATGCATCGGCAATGGTTTATAGTGTACATTTGTTGCAATATTCTTTTGTGCCATTTTTTCTATTATTCTATTTCTATACGCTTCATCTTTACCAATGAGCCTTACCAAGTATAAATGACCACTTGATGAAAACCCTTCTCCATAATGCTTCATAGTTTCAACATTACATTCATTTAATGCTTTATCATACATTTCAATAATCTGTTTTCTTCTTTCCAAAATACCGTTGTATCTCCCAAGCTGTGCTAATCCCAAAGCTGCGATTATATCGGTCATATTGCACTTGTAAGCAGGATAAATAATGTCATATTCCCATGAGCCGACCTTTGTTTTTGCCAGTGCATCCTTCGACTGACCATGAAGAGAAAGGAGCATATATTGTCTATAAATTTCTTCATTATCAATCTCATGAATATCACGCCATGTAACTGCACCACCCTCGCCTGTGGTTAAATTTTTTACTGCATGAAATGAGAAACATGTAAAATCTGCTACCTCTCCACTTCGTTTTCCTTTATATGAAGCACCAAATGCATGGGCTGAATCAGCTAATACTACCACTCTACCAAATGCCTTCTGAATGTCATTCGCTGGTCTATAAAGTTCCTTTTTTCTATTAACTATTTCAAATATCTTATCATAATCACACATCACTCCTCCAATATCTACTGGAATGATGACCTTTGTTTTTTCTGTTATTGCTTTCTCTAATTGCTCATAATCCATTTGAAAAGAGTTCTTTGCAGTATCCACAAGGATAATTTTAGATCCTACATGATCAATAACGCTTGCTGAGGCGGTATATGTATAAGCAGACGTAATGACTTCATCTCCTTTTCCTACCCCTAAAACTCTAAGTGTCATTTCCATGCTTGCTGTATCTGAATTTAGGCATACCACTTTTGAGGTGTTCATATACTCTGCCATTTTTTTTTCAAACAATTTTGTTTTTGGCCCTGTTGTTATCCACCCTGATTTCAATGTATCTATAACTTCATTGATTTCAATTTCTGAAATGTCTGGTGGCGAAAATGGTATTTTCATATTTATCCCCCTCTTATTTTAAAGATTTATACTCTATTTTACTCACATATGCTTCAGATTGAAGCACCAATATATAACTTTTTTTATACAGTATATTTCATATTGTATGTAATTTTCTTTAATTGTGTTCCAAAAACTTACATTTGATCCGCAATGCATCACAAAAAAATAAATAGATAGAATTTGCTGCAGTTCGCAAATTCTATCTATTTTGTGGTATTTATTTTTTTGATTTCTTTCTACTGCTCTTTCCTTTGCTATTATCGCTATATTAATATTGAAAGTGTTAATAGCCACTCTTTTTTAGATCTAATTTATTAATTACTACTCCTAATATTTTTGCATTAACCTTCTCAAGGAGTCCTTTAGATTTAATAACTGAATCTCGTTCCGCTTCCCCTGAAGAAATAACTAACAGACAGCCATCCGTATACTGAGCTAGAATCTGTGCATCCGTAACTAATATTATTGGAGGAGTATCCAATATTATAAAGTCATATATTTCCTTTAATTCCTCAATTAAATTTTTCATTTTTGCAGATCCTAAAAGTTCCGCTGGGTTTGGAAGCTTTGTGCCTGAGGCTAAAATATAAAGGTTTGTTATTTCAGTTTTCTGAATACATTTATTTATGTCTACTTCATTTTCATCTACCAAAATATTAGACAAGCCCTCTGCGTTAGAACACCCGAAAACCATATGTACATTTGGCTTTCTTTGATCACAATCTATTAATAAGGTCTTACTTCCACCTTGGGCCATAACTATTGCTAGATTTGAAGCAGTAGTAGTTTTCCCCTCTCCTGGTCCTGAACTAGTTACCAGCAAGGTTTTAATCTTTTTATCAAAGGAAGAGAATTGAATATTAGTCCTAAGAGTTCTATACGCCTCTGCGATTGGTATATTAGGTTTTTTAAATGTTATTAAGCCTAAACCTTTCATATATTTCACTACCTTTACTAATTTTTTTTGAGTAAACGTGTTAATCATCACCTGTGGTGCTGTTAATCATCACCTATGGTGCTGTTATATCATCACCTATGGTGCTGTTATATCATCACCTGTGGTGCTGTTAAATACCTTCCTATTTTATATATGCTGTCATTTTAGGTATTACTCCTAAAATCGGTAATCCTATATATATTTCCACATCACTTTCGGTCTTTATAGTGTTATCAGAGTATTCGAGTATGAACACAAGTCCTACGGAAATTATTAATCCTATTAAAAATCCGATCGCCATGTTTCTTACTTTATTAGGGCTAATAGGATTAGTTGGCATATTTGCCTTATCCATTACCTGTATCTCTGCACCTATAGGATAAACCTTTTCCGAGGATTCTATAAAAGAAGTTGAAATCGCATTTATAACTTTAAGGGCCTCTTGAGGGCTTTTACTCTTAGCACTAATTGTTAGAATTTGAGTTCCAGTTTGGGGAGTACTAGTTATGATATCTTTGATCTGGTTTAGGGTTAAATTACCCTTTAATTCGTCCAAAGCTCCCTGTGCTACTAATTCAGATTGAGCAATTTTACTATAGGTTTCAACTAAATCTTGATACATCTTTACATCATTGTATTGTGTAGACCCGCTAGCAGTACTTTGTGGCTTTCCTATTATTACACTTGTTTTTGCCTCATAAGTTGGTTTAATAACATAAAAGCTCATTATACCTGCTATTATAATGGCCGCTAAAGTTATATAAACTATTAACCATAACCTCCCTTTTAGTATTATAAAAATTTCTTTAATACTAATATCCATTTCTTCATCCATTCATATTTCCTCCCAGTAAATTACTAAAAAATAAAAAGTATACATTACTATTAATGCATTCACTTCGCTAAGGACTACTAATTTTATTTCTAATTAATCTGCTGAAAAAACATAAACTCGCTGTCGCTCAAACATATGTTTTCCTTAACGCATCTTAATTAAAAATAAAATAAGAAGTTCTAAAGCTCGCTTCAATGCATCATATGTAATATATACTTTCTTTGTGCATAAAATATTTGCTCTAATCTACTTTACTTTTTTAAGAACAATACTGTCATTATTCTTTTTCACATAATATAAAGTATCCTTTTTAATGGATTTATTCCCACCTTCAAAAATTTCTCCATAGGTTTTGTTAAACCCATCATTAGTTTTAAATATATACACGTAGCTATACTCATTTTTCAGTTTTTCTGCCCATTCTTTTGCACTTATGTCTTTAGTCCAAATATCACCCTTATAATATGGTTTACCAAGACTCCAACTACCTACGCCCAAATTAGTTTTTATAGGTGTTATATTATATCTGCTAACCCAATAATCAAAACCATTAGTTGCAACAGAAATAAAATACACTTTATCAGTTTTAGGGTTTAATACCCCTTTTATCTTTGTTATAGGCGCGTAAGGTCTACGTTCTTCTATTGTATTTTTTATATTGTAAGGGGCCAATATAGTATTACTTATAACTGGAGTTACATTTGTAATTAACAATAAAAACAATAACATGAAAATAGTACATGATTGCTTAAATTTAGAATCGTATTCTTTTTCTTTTAAACATATGATTACAACTAGAAAAATCAAGACACCTAAAAGATAGGTACTTGTATACCTTGAATAGGATGCTAAATTAGTAGCTTCATACTCTGAATATGTAAACACATATAAAATTAGTAATGAGGCAGTGTATATAATACCTCCCATGAATACTGTTATAACTCCTAATGAATACCGACCTTTTTCCTCTTCATTAGAAACAAAGGTTATTAGTATAGTAGAAATTGCTATAAGTATTACTACCCAACCCATTAATGATAATTTAAGTATATAGTTTGTTAAAAAAACCTCTGTAATTGCTTTGAAAAAATTATTTATTGTTACAAATTGGTAATGCAATGCATTTCCAGTAAATAAATCTTTAAGATTTTGTAGACCAACTTCGCTTGTATTCCAGGCTACATTCGTTTTTGTGATTTTAAGATACATAGCCCATGATTTTTTTGATATTATGGCAGCAAATACAGGACATAAAATTAGAACTATTCTTTTTAAAGTATTAATCTTCGTGCCCTGATTAATGTATAACTTTAACTCCTCTCTTTTTGCAAAAAAGAGATCTACAGCAATTACTAAAATAGCTATAATCGCAAGTCCAAATCCCGGAGCTTTTGTGAGGGTTAATATAAATAAGGTTAAACTTATATTAAGAATTTTAAAAGTACTTAGTTTGTTCCCATAATGGGTTATGAGTACATTTGCAAACATAACTCCGAGGATTGCATCCACCATTATATTAGTATAAAAATCCTGGAAGAATGCTAAAGGGAGTATTAATATGAAAACAAATCGAATAACTATCTTGCTAAAGTTTTTGTGTTTTACATTAATAAATATAGGCATCATTAATGAAAAATATAATATGTTCATAGCCCTATATAAATTACCCTCTGTAAACTCTCCAGATAGTTTTACCCAGAAGTATTCAAATAATGCGGTTGCAGGAGGATACCCCCTAAATGTGGTAGTTGCCTCTGGATGATTACCAAGAGCATCAAAGATATACATGTTTTTAACTACAGTTCCCCAATGTGAAAATTCATCCCAAGATGTTAGCATTCTTCCTCTTTGTGCCCACCATGCAATTACGAAGAATATCGTGAATATTACAAATCCCGGCGTTAAAACATTTTCTATGAAATTTTGCCTATTTCTATAAATATTATAACAACAAAAAACGATACTAATTAATCCAATTGCAACTACGGTGTATACACCGATTTCTAGTAAGCCTAGCATTGCAAATAAATATAAAATAATAATTATTATAAAAATCCACATTGAGAGAGTTTCTTCAATTTTTTTATTAAATTTCAAGGAAATCATAGCAGCTCCAGAGCATAATAACGCAAAGATGAGTATTAGATACATATTACAACTCCTCTGAAATGTTCATTTTCTTAAAAACCCACTCTTTTTGAATTTTGTAACTTATAAGTGACAAGATACCATCTATTATAACTTTTATAACAACCTCAGAACGCTTGAAAACAAACCAAGTAGCCGATACACTTAGTCCTGACACTAACATAAGTGTTAAACATAACACATAATATCTAACTAACACTAATTTATCATAAGTTTTATGTTTAAATACTGCATTTTTATTTACATTATAGTTAAATAAGGAAGATATAATTCTGGAAACAATAGTTGATAACAAAATGAAATATTCCGGTGTTATATTATAAAATAGTTTTGTAAACATCGTAAATAAGCCAATGTCCAAAACAAAAGATAAAAATGATGATGACATAAATTTAAAGAAAACTCCATAAATTTTTATTGAATCTTTTATTGGATTAAAATGGGATGATTTATTCTCTTCTATGTAAATAGTATCAATACATACTTCATCAATAGCAATATTTTTGCTCTTGCATTCAAGTAGCATGTTGGTTTCATACTCAAACCTTTCTCCATTAACACTCATTAAATCCAACGCAAAATCCGATGAAATAGCTCTTAACCCTGTTTGGGTATCCCTTACTTTTATTCCAGCTATGAGTCCAAACATCCTTCTAGTCATTATATTTCCAAACCTGCTTCTGAAAGGAATATTTGATTTTGAAAAGTTTCTAGACCCTAATATTAATTTTTCTGGATTATCTATTAACCTCTGTGAAACTTTTATAATATCTTCAATACCATGCTGGCCATCAGCGTCCGCCGTAACAATTCCAACGCAATCTTTGCAATTGTTAAGAAAATAATTAAAACCTGTTTTAAGTGCTCTACCTTTGCCCATATTTTTTGCATGAACCAATATGTTACATTGTTTTTTAAGCCCCAATTCATTGAAAATTGGTTTATACTCCTCACTACTTCCATCATCCACTATGCTAATATTTGTAAAACCTGCCTTTGTAAGATTGTCTACTAAAGTTATTAGTTTAGTATCCGGATTAAAAGCCGGTATCAAAATCGAGATATTTTTTGATATATCTATTTTTTTACCATTCATTGTCGCACTCTCCTCATTAATACTTATATTTAAATTATGTCCAAGTAATTTTTAAACAAACAAAAACTACCGAAATGTATTGTTATACATTTCGGTTGTTTTATTATAATTTTTATACTCTATCTTTTTTTCTACTCTTTATCATTAAAAATATGTCTTTAATATCAGCATTAAATAAAATGTATTCTGTAATCATCATACTGATAATAAACATAAACGCTTTGATTAATGACGGAATAGGAATTATCCTAACAATTTGATAACAACACAAATATACTATAAAATGTATTATCTCATTTTTGTGTATTTCAAGTCCCTTAAAGTCAAATGAAGAATATACATACCATACAACTAAAGTAACAAGTGTAGCATATGCAATCATTACGGGATCCTTTAATACGTATGTCGCAAATGCATTTAATATAAATGCTAATGCTACCATTTTAGAGGCTACAATTAAATACTCCTTGCCCCTTTTTCCTACTTTATAAAGATTTGCATATAAAACATTTGTTAAAGAAATGAACGGTATCCCTATTATTAATATTCCTAGCACTTCTAAGGATGGTATATATTCTTTTAGGAAGCTCTTTACTATAAACTCCAGCACAAAATAACCAGCAGGTGCAAAACTACATATTAATATAATGTATTTTTTAACATTTGAGACGACTTTTGCGTCATCCTTACTTCTTGCTAGATAAGGATAAAACAAGACTGTGATTGAATTTATTAAAACTATAAATAAGCTTAGCATCGATACCGCAAAAGAATAAAATGCGAAATCATTGTCTGTGAATTTTATTTTAACAAACCATCTATCCAAAGTAACAAATAGAAGACTTATAGCGTTTGCTATCATTATAGTAAAACCCATACTTGTTATGGATTTTATTTCTGAGCGCTTTATCTTTTCTGATTTTTTTGCTGAGAAAATAATTAACGCTCCACTAACAATTGCTAAAACCATATTTCCAACAACTTGAATCTGCATATATAAAATTGGCGATTTTATAATTAATATAACTGCAAGAATAGATGATAAATTTACTATATTTTGCGCTATTCTTATTACTACATATTTGTTGAATTCACCTGTTGCTCTATATAATAGAGAAACAAATAACACAATCTGAAACGGTAATATATAAAATACAAAGTACCTAAACGCTATATCTTTCATAAAAAATATTGAAACTATAAATAAAATAGCTACTGCAGCTATTACAATCTTTAGCATAACATAGAAATAGCCTTTTATTTTTTCTTTTTTTATGTCTGTTATATCTTTACCACCCAATATTAAATACATTCCGTCTGAGAATCCAAAATGGAGCATTCCTGCATATGTTATATATAACGTAAATGTTTTTAGATAACCATAGGATTGCATATCAAGAACCTTTGGTATCAGTAATCCATTCAATATACCAATCAATATCCCAAAGCATTCTACAAATATTACTCTTACTGATTTTTTTATATTCATTTAATTTCCTCTAATTTCATTTAATTTATATTGCTTTAAAATTTTAAATTTAATATTTAAAATTTAAAATTCATAATGTGTTTTCCAAGTGACCTATTTTCTGATTCTACTTCGAATACTCTATAATAATCTTTAATTCCATAGATAGGTGCTACCTCTAAAATTAATTTTGAAATATCCGATCTAAAGTCAGGATTTTTAAGTAGCTCTGCTGCAAATTTAAAATCTTCTACATTGCTTCTTGTAATCCCATAAAATGCTAATCCTTTTTCTAATACCTTTCGGGTATTAATTTTTACGGGATTTTCTGATACACCTGTTAATACCATTTTAGATCCTGGAAGTATTGAGTTAATAATCTCATCAATTCCACTCTCAGACGCGGCGCCACCTATACATTCAAATGCAACATTAATTTTGCTTTTCTTAATATCTGAATCATTTGAAAGGTAAGTTTGCACACCAACAAATTTATCTAATTTTTCTTTGTTATGGCCTATCACTATAATGGGACCATTGTGTATCTGCTTTAATACGCTGCATATTATATACCCAAGGATGCCATCACCCCAGATCCCTATAACATCATCCGGTTTTAATACTATTCTACGAATTGCTGTATTTGCCACAGAAATTAGTTCTGAGAACACAGCAATATTCGAATCAATATTATCCTCTATCTTTACAAGATTGTATGCGGGATATGCAATATAATCCTTAGAAAATCCATTGTAACTACTTGAGGCAAATAATGCTTTAGGGCAGTAGTTTTCTCCTAATCTTTTATCACTAGATAAAGCAATATCAAATTCATCTTGTTTATCTTTTGGAATCATTATATTTGGGACTAGTGCAACTTTATCTCCCTTATTAAAGGAGTTTGTAGGATCTTTCACTACTGTACCTATAGCTTCATGAATCAAATTTATTGGATATTTTAAGTTAAGTGTTCGCTCGTCACGACTGCCAAGGTAATACCTTAAATCAGCTTTACATATAGCTGCTGTTTCAATCTTTACCACTACATGTCCTGTACACACTTCTAAATCCTCTATATAAATTTCAAATCTCTTAGATTGAACTATTTTAAATCCTCGCGTTAACATTATATTCTCTCCAGTTTACTCATTTTAATTATGGACTTTAATAAAAGTAAATCTTCCATTGTAGTAATCTTAAAATTGAGTTTATCTCCGTTTACTAGATGAACTTTTTCCCCATAATTTAATACTACCCTACAGTCATCAGTAGAATCTTGAAGTTTCGATTTTGCCGCACTTTTATGAGCATCCATTATAGTTGAATATTTAAAACTTTGAGGAGTTTGACCTAAATATAACTCTTTTCTCACTGGAATAGACGAAATAGTATTCTCGTCTTTGCTTTGAATTATAGTGTCAGTGGCAGGGATAACAGTATCTACGGCGCCGTATTTTTTAGCCCCTTCAATATTATCACCTATTATTCTATGAGAAATTAGTGGCCTTGCAGCATCATGAATAACTACAATATCATCCGATGTTACATCTTCTTCAATTGCCTTAAGCCCTGCTAAAACGGATTCCTGTCTTGTTTCTCCACCATCCACTATCCATTTCACTTTATTAAGTTCGAACTTTCTAGTCCATATCTTTATATCCTCATGCCATTCTTTAAGGCAAACAACAGCTATTGCATCTATTTGTTCATGTATATCAAATGCTTCAATTGTATGTACAACTATTGGTTTACCATATATATCAATAAACTGCTTAGGTTGATCAACTATACCCATTCTAGTACCTTTTCCACCGGCAAGTATAATAGCAATATTCATTAATATCTACCTCCTATTTTTTATCTACAAGATCTAATATTAAACTCCACACTCTTTTGCAGCTATTTCCATCCAAGTAATGATAGAAGTTCTTTTGAGCTGCTTCTCTAATAGCTATATATTCATCCTTTTTGCTCGTATCTTTTATGTAACTCATTAAATTATCAATGCATTTTAATTTAGGACCAGGAGTATCTATATAGCTAGTAAAATCTATAGCAAGTCCTCGTTTTTCTTCATACTGTTCTATATCGTATGGCATAAAACAAATTGGTCTATCTAGTACTAAGTAATCCACATAAATTGAACTATAATCAGTAAGTAGCATGTCAGACACTGCCAGGATACTTTGAGTGGACATTTCTTCATCAAAATCCATTGTTAAAATGTTACTCATATTATCAAAAACTTTATCATCTATTAGCCTCTCTAAATAGTGAGGACGATAAATCATTTTCCAATTTTGCTGTCCCATAAACTCATCAAACTTTATCCAGTCCTCTTCAGTAAATGGGAAAGCTTTTTCTATTTCGTAACCTCTCCAAGTTGGACAAAACAATAAAATTTTCATTCCGAAAGTATTATGTTTTGAGTCGAACTTTTCCCTACATCCAGAGATGTATTCTTTGTCAAACAACATATCATTTCTTGGTAATCCAAGTGGCATATAATTTGGAAGAGGACACTTATCAAGTTCTGTAGATCTTAAAAAATACGTGCTATCTCTTTCAGATAGTGTTACAACATTTTTTATTTTAGTTCTAATACCCTTATAGATATCCATTGTTTTTTTAATATCAAGCTCACTATTTCCTGGAGTATTTTTAGTGCCATACCCATGACTCATAAAAACACCATTTTTAGTTTTTGAAAAAACGCTAGTTGTATAATCAGAAACAACAGCAGAATAATTTTTAAGCATCTGACTTGCTCTTATAATATAGTGTAAGATTTTAATATTTTTATACTTATAAAAACTGCTATATTCCACTACAATGTCAGATCTATTTTTTTTTATGTTTTTTTCATAATAATTGAGTAAAGCTTTTATATTATCTTCAGTCTGAGATGTTAATAATATTCTCTTTTTCAAAGTTTTTCTCCCACCTTAATTATAACCTACGAAGCTATTTATCTTCTGCGAAGCTATTCCCCATAGGTTCTGTATTTAAATGTTACCAGTTTTGCTTTCTTTGTAGTGGTGATCTGCCGCTGATGCAATTCCAAGGCAAAACCACATAATATATGTCGCTTGGAAATTTAAAAGTATAAATGATTGTATCAAACTTATAAATGCTGCTGACACAATCGGAAGTACGCAACAAATCCTGAATTGCAATGGAATATTTTTTAATTTAATTACTACATAATAACAAGCAGAAAATAAACCTGCAAGGTATAATATTAACCCTACTAGTCCCCATCCCATCCAAGTTTCAAGTATGAAATTATGGGCAGGTCGTGGTGCTTTGTTTGCATTGGCTATTTGCTCCTGCATAGGTGTTAATTCTTTTTTCGGTTCTATCTTTTTCGTAGATGTTTTCTCTTTTATAGGCGTTTGCTCCGCAGTTGGTGTTTCTACTTGAGTTTTAGTGGGTATTTCCTTATAAGCTACTGCAAATGTACCAGCTCCCAAAACAGGATTCTTCTTTATTGAAGTCCATGCTTTTGCCCAGAATATGCCACGTATTTTATCACTAGCTTCAGTAGTTGCTACACTATCCTCTTCTGCATCTTCAGGTTTTGGTTGTGCAAGGCCTGGAATTCTAGTAACAATAACAGAAAATGATCTATATACATTACTTTTGGATTTCATAAAATTTAGTGATGTAGCAATTATTGTAACAACAATACATGCCATAGTAAATAATATAACTTTTTTAAGTGAACACCATTTAAATCCAAATACTAATAAAAAGGATACTGTAAGTACGCCCCCCATCATTACCCATCCTGAGCGACCCCCGGAAAGGAATGCAAAAACCATACTTATCCCCATATTTGTATATGCAATTGGTGCAATCCATGATGGTAATCTTTTTTCCTTGCTTTCTTTTATTGCCCATACTGTAAAAGAAATAAACATGATACATATATACATATATATATTGATATTATCTAAAAACTTCAATTTTCGAATATCTGAAAATCTAAAACAATCGATTAATTCTCTTATATTTAATGCAGAATAAAGAACTATTATTCCACTTAAAAGCTGGTTTACTTTTGGTTTGTATTCATCAATTAGAAAAAATATAGATGAACCAAGTATTAATGATCTTATTGGCCATATTGTATCCTTGAATGGTAAATGTAGTATAGTTCGCGCACCAAATAGTATAACGAAATATATACCAAATCCAAACAATATCCTAAATACTTTTTTTGATAATACAGGGAAAATATAATTACGCTTATATACCCCACGATAAATAAACAAGTAAAGAAAAAATCCTATTGCGATTATTTCTGATAAGGCAATGCTCACAGGTCCCATGGGAAATAATACTATAGTTCCTACTATTAATAGGCAGACAAGTTCTATAACCCAAAACCGTTTGTTAAATGATAAAAAAAAGCTCATACTTTCTTCTCCTTTATTACTTTAAGATAATATTTTCTATTCTACCTACAAATGCTTTTCTATTATACTCAGCTAAACATTCATGATAATTTTTCTTAGAATATTTAATATAGTTTTCATTACATTTCTTTATAGCTTCACATATTGAATCTGGATCTTTTTTATTGCATTCCGCTCCATTTTCTCCATCCTTAAATATATCTATTATCCCACCTTGAGTTGTGGTTATAATAGCGAGCCCATTCCCCATTGCTTCTAAAATGGAAATTGGTTGACCTTCATTTGGATAATATGTAGGAAGACAGAATACATGATTATCTTTAAGTAGAGCTGCTTTTTTATCACCTTTAACAACCCCATGATATGTAACGTGCCCCCCAAGTTCTTTACTCATTTCATTAACAGTATTAACTATTTCTGCTTCTATGTTACCTGCTAAATTTAAATGAAATTTGAAATTTTCTTTTTTAAGTTTTATGCAAGCCTTCAGTAAATCTAAAATACCTTTGCTCTGCATTAGGTTACTTAAATATAATATTTTTAATTCTTCTATTTTACAATTATTATTCAGTTGATTTTTTTGTAATTTTTGCGCAAATTCTTTCTCTGTCAGCATATATTCGTCCTGAACGCCATTCTCACAAACAAAAACTTTATTTTTTTCAAGTATTCCATCGAACATTGATCTTAGTGAATCACCTAGAACTATAACACCATCTGTTTTATTGAAATAAGATGTTAATGCTTTTTGCTTTTTTACATCTACTGAGTCATACATAACGCGGACAAATCCACCATGAAACTCAATATAACATTTGGTTTTTTTTAAATTAGCCACGTTTATAAATGGAGTATACTTCAAAAATCCCAAATAACTTTGTGCAGGCGTAATATACACTACATCAAATTTTTCAAAAAAAATCTTGTAGCATCCAATAGCTATTGGCCTAACACTATTTAATATTTTTTTAATACTAAATTTACCTTGCGCCTTTAAACTTGTAAAAGTTCTTTCTGCATTACTATCTATAAATTCAACTTCATGGCCATTTTCTAATAAGCCAGCTAAAAGCATTTGATTAGACACAGACATACCTGTTATAGGGTCTGGAAATGGTCCTATCATTAAAATTTTCTTCTTTTTTTCTGGACTCATTATTACTTCCTCCATATAAACTTGTTTATGGCGCTTGTATACCCTTGAATAATATTAACAACCTTTATACCAACATTTATATCTGTATAATCATGAGCTTTCACAGTTTTTTCTCCTAATGATTTTTGCATAGTTATCATTTCTATAGCTTGAGTTATGCTATCAGAAGTTATTCCCCCAAGTATTACTGAACCTTTGTCAATTGCTTCTGGTCTTTCAGTACTTGTTCTTATTGATACTCCTGGGAATTCCATAATGTTCGTTTCCTCCGCAAGTGATCCACTATCAGATAAAACGCAGAATGAATCTTTTTGAAGTTTATTGTAATCATAAAAACCGAATGGCTTTAATTGTTTTATATTTTTATGAAATACTATCCCTTTTTCTTCAATTCTTTTCCAGCTTCTTGGGTGTGTTGAATATATAACTGGCATATCATAAGTTTCTGCTATTGCATTTAACGCATCTGTTATACTCTTAAAGTTTTCTTCATTATCTATGTTTTCTTCTCGATGAGCACTTACCAAAATATATTTACCTTTTTCAAGACCTAATGTTTCGAGCACGGGACTTTCATCAATTTTATCCATATATCTATGGAAAACTTCTGGAAGTGGTGATCCAGTAACAAAAGTATATTCCTTTCTCATTCCTTCTGATAACAAATATCTTCTCGCATGCTCTGTATATGCCATATTAACATCACTTGTAACGTCAACTATTTTTCTATTTATTTCTTCAGGTACATTTTGATCAAAACATCTGTTTCCTGCTTCCATATGGAATACAGGGATTTTTAATCTTTTAGCAGCAATAACACTAAGGCAACTGTTTGTATCCCCAAGTATTACTAATGCATCTGGCTTTTCTTTAACTAATATTTTATAACTCTCAGCTATTATGTTACCCATAGTTTCTCCAAGATCACTTCCTACAACTCCTAAAAAGTAATTTGGTTCTCTAAGCTCTAGCTCTTTAAAGAAAACATCATTAAGTGTATAATCCCAATTTTGACCTGTATGTACAAGAATATGATCAAAATATCTGTCACAAGCTTTTATAACTTCTGATAGTCTTATTATTTCAGGTCTTGTTCCTAGTATTGTCATTACTTTAAGTTTTTTCATAAGTTCTATACCTCCAAGTGAAATGTGTCTGGTTTTTTTGGATCAAAGCATTCATTAACCCACATTATTGTCACTAAATCGTTCTCACCAATATTTACAATAGAGTGAGTGTATCCTGTAGGAATATCTACTACTTCTAGTTTATCTGCATTAACTTTATATTCAATTATTTTATCTGTTCCTATCTTTCTAAATCTAATAACTCCTTCACCACTAACCACCATAAACTTTTCGTTTTTAGTATGGTGCCAATGATCACCTTTTGTTATTCCAGGTTTGGATACATTTACCGAAACTTGTCCATTTTCAGCTGTTCTAATAAATTCCGTAAAAGATCCTCTGTTATCTTTATTCATTTTTAAGTCATAAGAAAATTTATCTTCTGGTAAAAAGCTTAAGTAAGTACTATAAAGCTTTTTAGTAAGTTCATCACCCATATTTGGCACACTTAAGTCAGATCTGCTTTCCTTAAAGCTTCTTATCTTTTGCGCAAGGTCCCCTAGTTTAATATTATGCACAATAGGTACATAACAATATTCGTCTTTTTTGCTTTCCATGTTTTCTAATGCTCTAATAAATTCATCTAATACATCATCTATATAACATAAATCTAAATCAGCATCTGAATTTGATATCTGTATTTCTATGCCTCTTGCAATATTATGACAGAAGGTAGCTACTACAGTATTATAATTAGGTCTACTCCATTTACCAAATAAATTTGGCAATCTATAAACCAGTACCTTTGCCCCAGTTTCTTTATTGTAAGCAAATAATAAATCTTCGCCTGCCTTTTTGCTGATGCCATAAGGATTTTCTTTTTCTGCTTGCACAGAAGATGTTATAAGCACCGGTGCTTTATTATTATTTTTTTTAAGAAGGTCAAGAAGCACTGATGTAAATCCAAAATTACCTTCCATAAATTCACTTTCATCTTTTGGGCGATTAACTCCAGCAAGATGAAAAACAAATTCACATTCTTTAGTGTATTTTTCAAGAAGTGATTCTTCAGTTCCTAAATCATATTCAAATATATCTGTATAACCTTTATTTTTAAGTTCTGCTATAATGTTTTTTCCTACAAATCCTTTTGCGCCAGTAACAAGTATTTTCATATTTACCTCACATTTCGTCTGTTTTATTTAAACAATTCCACAATACTAAGTATTAATACCTAATATTGTGGACTTCACTAATTTAAGAATTGGTTTTTAATTCTTCTTGTATATAATCAAGTTTAAGTAACTTTTCTTTTATCTGCTCTACATTAAGAATTCCAGTGTTTTGAGAGTTATATTCTTGCTCTGTGGATAGTTTTATATCGCCTTCAACAAAATATTTATCGTAGTTAAGATCTCTTTTATCTGCTGGAACTCTGAAAAATCCCCCCATGTCCTGAGCAACTACAAACTCTTCTTTTGTAAGAAGTGTTTCGTATAGCTTTTCTCCATGACGAGTACCTATAATTTTAACTTCATTTTTCGAATTGAATAATTCACCCACTGCTTGTGCTAAATCTCGTATTGTTGATGAATCAGATTTTTGAACCATTATGTCGCCTGCCTTGGCATTTTTGAATGCAAATATTACAAGTTCCACAGCCTCATCGAGGCTCATAAGGAACCTAGTCATATTAGGATCTGTTACAGTTAAACATTCTCCATTCTTTATCTGTTCAATAAATAGTGGAATTACTGATCCTCTTGATGCCATAACATTTCCATATCTAGTACCACAAATAAGTGTCCTATCCGGAGATACTGTTCTAGCTTTAGCCACAAATACTTTTTCCATCATAGCTTTTGAAATACCCATAGCATTTATTGGATATGCTGCTTTGTCAGTGGAAAGACATATTACTTTTTTGACTCCATACTCAATTGCTGCTGTAAGCACATTATCTGTTCCTATTACATTAGTTTTTACCGCTTCAAGAGGAAAAAACTCACAAGATGGAACTTGTTTTAAAGCAGCTGCGTGGAATATATAATCTACTCCATGCATAGCATTTTTTACAGAGGCTATGTCCCGTACATCACCTATGTAGAATTTAATTTTATCATTTTTATATAATTTTCTCATATCATCTTGTTTCTTTTCGTCCCTTGAGAATATACGAATTTCTGCTATATCTGTATCAAGAAATCTTTTCATTACAGCGTTCCCAAAAGAACCTGTTCCTCCTGTAATTAATAATGTTTTACCTTTAAACATGGTATATCTCCTCCAATTTCAAATTATTATTTACTTGTTAAGCTAGTTATTATTTACTTGTTTAACAAGTTATTTTTTAATTGTTATTTAAATATTATTGTTTAATTGTTCCACTACTAAATTTTTTACAAAATATTTATCTATCCTATTTAACAATTCTTGCTTGTTAAAATTATTATCATAGTAATTTCTTGCATTTGCTCCGAGCTTTATTAAAAGTTCTGGTGATTCATTAGCGAGCTCTATTATCATATCTGAGAGTATCTGCGCATCTCCAGCTGGGCCACAAACACCTGAATTTGATTCTTTGATTATTTTATCAGTCTCACCGTCGGCTGATGCAATAATTGGTATACCACAAGCCATGTATGACTGTAGTTTAGCCGGAATAGTCATTGAAAACAGTGGGCTACCTGTTAAGCACAAGAAAGCGACGTCACTTGCTGCCATAAACTTTGGAATCCGGGTTCCAGGTTGTTTTGGAATAAAGTTAAACATGTCTTCCAACTCACCTTTATGTACAAGTTGCATTAATTCTTCTTTATATCGACCATCTCCGATAATGTTAAACCGGATTTTTTTATTTATATTTTTCTCTTTTATAAATGTTGCAGCTTTGGGCAATATATCTAACCCTTGTGCATTACCAATATTACCGGCAAAAGTTATATTAAACGCATCATCATTTGGAATTTCTTCAATGCACGCTTTCTCAAGAGGCACATAGAAATCTTCTGCATATTGTGGCCAGTACTCTATCTTATCTAGTGCAACGCCACGATTGTGTATTGATTTAACAAAACTATTTGATGTAGTGAAAATATGAGTACAGCCGGAATATATATGGTCAACCATCTTGCCTATAGCGCCAATTATCCTTTTGTTAGTTATACCTGTAATTATTTCAACATTTTCAGGCCAAAGATCTTGAACATACAAGTAACATGGTATCTTTCTTTTTTTAGCATACCATACACCAGGTAAAGCTTGTGTCATGGGTGATACCTCAAATATAAATACATAATCAGCTTTTATTTTTGTGAACATCTTCCAAAAGAATCCGGATACAACAAAGGACAAATAGTTTAAAGCAAGCATTACTGAGCTCTTCCCTCTAGGTATTAGTGGTATCCTAATTATCTCAATACCATTATACATTTCTTTTCGCTTCTTAAACAGTCCATACCCCTCATAATATTCACCTTTGGGATAATTAGGTATTCCAGTTATAACTGTTACTTTATATCCCCTTTTAACCCATTCTGTACAAATATCATTTATACGAAATTGTTCAGGGTAAAAATATTGCGCTATAACTAAAATGTGTTTTTTCATCTCATTATCCCCCTTCTTTAGTATTTCTATTTTTCCACAACTTATTTTTTTGTATCAACCGTTTCTGTTGTAGCAACCGATTCTGTTGTGGTAACCGTTTCTGTTACAATGATCGATGATTTCAAATCTCTAATTCTATAATCCTCTTTATAATCAGACATGCTCTTCTCATAAACCAAACTGCCAAATACCTTACTAAATGTTTGGACTTTTAAACCCATAAGACGTAATAAGGGGTTGAATATTTTAGTTAACCTAATTCGCGTGCCATGAGATTCTGCAATAAGCTTCACCATCTCTGAAGTCTTAACGTACTCACTATTTTGTGGAAAGAATAGTCCGCTCTCTTCATTTACAATCATCAATCTAATAAACTCACACAAATTATCTATATGAAGCATACTTCGCTTATTGTCAATGTCAGGGAAAACAGGCAGCTTCTGAGCAAGTTTTGCTAATTTCGGATAATTCCCTTTAGACCCTTTCCCATAAATCATAGGTGGTCTAAGAATAACAATTTTAAAATCATCACTCTCTAAAGGTTTTATTCCTTTTTCTGCTTGAATTTTACTGTCTCCATAAAAATTACTGGAAATTAGAGCAGTGTTTTTATCTATGATTCTTTCCCCGTTAACATTGCTGCTATCACCATAAACAATAATGCTACTCATAAAAATAAACTGCTTAACGCCAGCTTTCTTTGCTTTCTTAGCAGTCTCTACGGTAAGATCACGATTGACTTTATAATATAACTCTTCCATTTTAGGGTCTGATGAGACGTGCGCTATACCTGCAACGTGAAAGATTACATCATACTGCGTAAAATCTTTTTCTTTCCATGAATCGTCCTTCATATCCAATGTGTCTGTAGAATATTCATCAGAATATTTCTCTAGGTATTTCTCAATGGATGTACCAATATAGCTATTAGATCCTGTTATAAGTATTTTTTTCATCTCAACATCATCTCCTTCTTAGCAGAAAGCTTCATATGTCTCAGCTTACCAGTATCGCTAATAGTCTTAAGCTCTACTTTTTTTTTGCCCATCATCGCGGACACCCTCTGCTTTTAAAACTTTGGATACCGTTTTAAATAATATTTTCACATTAAGTGATAATGATTTATTGTTTAAATAATATACGTCATGTGCTGTTTTTTCAGAATCATCATTCTCATCTCGTCCATTAATTTGAGCCCATCCAGTAACTCCTGGAAGTAGTTTATGAACTCCTGCCTTTGTTCTCATTTCCTTAAGCTCAAGCTGATTATATAAAGCAGGTCTTGGTCCCACAAAAGTCATATCCCCAATAAGTGTATTAATTAATTGTGGAAGTTCATCAATACTAGTTTTTCTTAGGATTTTACCAATGCACGTTATATAATTTTTTGAATTATCAAGTTTATCAGTTGCTACATTAGGAGTTCCAATTTTCATTGTCCTAAACTTATACAATTTGAATAATTCATTATTTTTGCCTATTCTCATCTGGGTAAAAAATATTGGCCCTTTTGAATTAAGCTTTATGATTATTCCTATAATTAAAAATAGCGGTGATAACAACACTATTATAAGTATACTAATTATAACATCCAGAAATCTCTCCATATTATGCCCCCTGTTTTTTTAAAATTACTCTACTTTTTTATTACTCTTCTACACTGGTGTCTTCACTTTCCGCAGTACTTCTATTATATGTCGGAACTATTTCTTCTATTTTTGAGAGTAATAATGTTACATCATCTTTCTCGATAATAGCATTAAGCTCCCCCAATCTATCTTTCATAACATCCAAATCACTAAACGTTGGTTTACCAATAAAAATCTTTTCATGTTTAGTATTAATAAGTCCCTCTTCACTCATTAATAGTTCTTCATAAAGCTTTTCTCCCGGCCTAAGCCCCGTGATTTCTATCTTAATGTCTTTGTTTGGCTCAAATCCTGAAAGCCTTATTAAATCCCACGCTAAATCATATATCTTAACAGGTTGCCCCATATCAAGCACAAAAATTTCTCCGCCTTTTGCGTATGCTCCCGATTGAAGTACCAATTGTGCTGCTTCGGGTATTGTCATAAAGAACCTAGTTATATATTTATTAGTAAGTGTAACTGGACCACCATGAGCTATTTGGTTTTTAAATAGGGGTATAACGGACCCGTTACTTCCTAATACATTTCCAAATCTAACCGCCACAAAGTGTGTTTTACTTATTTTGTCCATAGATTGTATAATCATTTCACACATTCTCTTAGTAGCACCCATGACATTGGTTGGGTTTACCGCTTTATCTGTGGATATCATCACGAATTTTTCTACATTAAATTTATTCGCGCACTCTGCCATATTAAATGTTCCAAACACATTGTTTTTTATAGCTTCCATAGGGCTTTCTTCCATTAGTGGAACATGCTTATGTGCCGCTGCATGGAAAACTATATTGGGTAAATACTTTTCAAATACATTCTCAAGTCTTTGTTTATCCCTAACAGATCCTATTAATACTATTAAATCTAATTTCGGATATTTATATTGAAGTTCCATTTGAAGATCATAAGCATTATTTTCATATATATCAAAGATAATTAATTTCTTAGGTTCAAATTTTATAATTTGACGACATAATTCAGAACCAATAGATCCACCGCCGCCTGTTACTAGTATGGTTTTATCGCGAATGAAACTTGCAATGCCTTCCATATCAAGATCTACTGCTTTACGACCCAGTAAGTCCTCAATCTCTACTTTTCTAATTTGACTTAAGGAAACTTTCCCGTCTATTATGTCATACATTCCTGGAATAATTTCTATCTTGCAGCTTGTTTTTTTGCATATTTCGAGTATTTGTTTTTTATCTTCATCTTTTATGGTAGGAATAGCTATAAGTATGGTTTCTATATCCTTATCTTTTGCTATAGTAGGTATGCCTTCTCTACTTCCAAGAACCTTCACTCCCATAATAGTGTTTCCTTTTTTGTAATCTTCATCATCAATTACAGCTATCGGTACATATTTACTTTGGTTACTGCTCTTCATTTCTTTTATAACCATAGCTGCAGCTGCTCCAGCACCAACTATCATTACTCTCTTTCGAGCACCTTTACTAACATTACAATTTACAATGTTTCCGAATCTATCAAAGATTCTAAAGGACATCCTAAGTCCAACTATAAAAATAATGCTAAAAGCGCAAGATACTATGCTTACCCCATAGGCATAATTATGTCCAATAATTCTAATGAAAATTGTAGTAGCAATGTTCCCAGTAAGACACGCACCTATAACCATCATAAATTCATCTATACTTGCATAAGTCCAAAGGCTTTCATAAAGCTTAAAGACAAAAAAGCAAGCTATGTAGATAACTGTCACAATTAACGCTATTTCTTTAAAGTCACTTGAATAGAACTTGAAATTTTTATAATTATATCTGAAAAAGATAGCTAATATATATGCTAAGTTTATTAGCACTGCATCACTTAGTATTAATATTGGTTTTTTCCATTTTCCTAGAGTTTTCATATAATGCACCTCTTTATTTTATATATAATAAAATATGATTGTTTTTTCTAACGTTATCAAAAAATGTATTAATTACAATTTAATACACTTTTTTCAGTTTCACTGCAGTATTAAGTATACCATAATACCTTTAAATAAGTGTTAATATTTTATGAAACTTGAAATTTCACAATTCAAAGCTATTTTTTAGATCTTATATGCTATCCATTATATCATTATATCATTAAATACTAGCCAATTTCACATAATAACTCTAGTTAAATTATCTCCTATGGAGCTACTTATCTCCCATGGAGCTAATTATCTCCTATGGACCTGAAATGTCGTTAATACTTTTTACACCTAGGTTTTTGTTTGCCTTCTCGCTCAAAGGCTAACAACGCATTAACCTCTCCCCCTAGTAGTATTATTATGGAAATTATATAAAGCCAAAGCATAAGCACTATTACTGCTCCTATTCCACCATACAGACCAGAATAGTTGTTAAAATTATTAACATAATACGCAAAACCTAATGAAGATATTAACCACCCTAAAGTACTAACAATAGCTCCAGGTATTACCTCTATCCATGTTAATCTTCTACAAGGAGTATAATGATATAATGCTGCAAATGTAACTGACATACCACCTAAAGATACTAGGTATCTTATAATATCCCAATCTAATATAAACTTACTAGATAAATTTAAACGCGTCGCAATAACCCCACCTATCATTTGTCCAAAAACTACTAGGGCTACTCCCACAATAATAGCTACTACAAGCCCTAGCATAAATAATATAGATATAGCTAAGGTTTTCCAAAAAGGTCTTGTCTCTTCCTCATCATAGGCTTTATTTAATCCCTTTATTATAGCTCTAAAACCACTAGATCCTGACCACATTATACCTATTATACTTATGGATAGTAAATTCACATTTCTTGAATCCAGCACCTCTATAACTGTAGTGTAAATTAAATCAAAAGCACTCTTGGGCATTATTTGATGTAGATATATCAGCACATCTTTACTTTCTAGATTACTATAACTTAACATGCTAATTAGTAGCAATAAAAAAGGAAAAAAAGACAACAATAAATCATAAGCCAGTTGAGCTGCCAATGCAGTAATATCATCATCTATAACTCTACATACAAGTTGTTTTAAATTATTTAACATAAAGTAACCACCTTTTCGTTACAATTTATATACTGTTTTCAGTTCAACTGCAAAACACGCAGGAGAAATTCAATGCTTCCGCATTTTATTCTTACTCTGATATAATATGTATTATATGAAGATATTATTAATAAGGAGTCGATACTATGAAATTAGCACTAGCTCAATTGGATATTGTTTGGGAAGATAAAACTAAGAATAAAGAAACCGCAATACAATTTATAAAGCATGCAACTACTGAAAATGTGGATATTATTTTTTTCCCTGAAATGACTTTAACAGGCTTTTCTGTGAACACTTCTTTAATAGGAGAAGATAATAATGAAACCGTAGAATTTTTCAAGGAAATGAGTTCTAAATTTAATATTTTCATAGGCTTTGGGTATGTAGAAGGAAGAACAAATAGTAAAAACAAATACTCTGTAGTGGCGCCTCCGGTAGTACATGGAGGCGTGCCACGAGTAATGCATCGAGACGTGCCCCAAGACAAGACTCTTGTGACTTACACTAAAATTCATCCTTTTTCCTTTGGATGCGAAACTGAATTTTACCAAAGTGGAAATAAAATCAACTACTTCAATGCTTTTAACTTTACTATCGTCCCTTTCATCTGCTACGATTTACGTTTTCCAGAAATATTTCAGATAGCATCTAAGACTGCTACCTTAATAACCATTGCAGCTAACTGGCCTGTAGATCGACGTGATCACTGGATTACCTTACTCAAAGCAAGGGCCATAGAAAATCAGTGTTATATAGCAGGTATAAACCGAATAGGTGAAGGAAATGGATTAACCTACAGTGGTGACTCCATGATTGTAGATCCACTAGGCAATGTAATAAGCAACTTATATATGGATGAAGGTTTAGTTATAGCGGATATCTCTGAGGAGAACGTAACTCAGATTAGAGAAAAATTTAGACTTAAATCAGATAGAAAAGAAAGTTTGTATTGTGAATTGTTTTCAAGCAATTAAAAATCTTATCCACAATTCAGACAAAGTTATCCCCTAAAGGGGGATAACTTTGTTTATTAGCACGCTAAATAAGCTATATTTTGATAATAAATACAGTGTCGTGAAAATTTATTCAATTTTATACACTAGTTATCCACAAATTTGAACTTTACTTGTCAAACTCTTATAACATAATGTTTTATTTGATTTATCATTTAATTTCTTTTTAAATTCAAAGTTTCTTTATAAGTTATTGCCTACTTTTTATATTATATAAGTAGCACGTCACCTATTATAACCTCAAAATAGTAAAATTTCAAGACAAAATTATGAAACTTATAGAACCATGTAAATTTTTGTAAAAATGTGAATATCAGACCGTAAAGTAAGTAGTGCTCTTTAATGTTTTCTATCATTATGATAGAGACTTAATATCCATAACAAAATAAATTTCAAGCTTACTATTTCCAGATAATTGACAATCTATCCACAATTTAAACAAAGTTATCCACTAAAAGAGGATAACTTTTTATAGTATATGCTTTTTAAACCGTATTATACTAACAAATACAGTTTTTATAATAATTTATTTAATTTTACAGAATAGTTATCCACAATCTTGAAATAATCATATTGCCTTCTTAAGGTCCTTATTCATTCCTATAATTTCCCTTTATTATACCCTCAAAGCGCTAACATTTCAAGGCAAAATTATAAGAATTATATCATTTTATAAATATATTTGAAAAATACAAACAATTGGACTACAAGTATCAATGGTATCCCTATTACAAACTTGTTATGCTTAGTTTTATGCCTAAATAAACGCATTCCTATAAAAATACCCAAAGCCCCAAAAGCAGAAGCTATAGTGAAAAGGGTGTTCTCTGGAGTTCTCCATTTCCCCTTTTGCGACTTTCTCTTGTCTGAATACATGGCAAAAATACCGTATAAGTTAATCGCCAAAATATAATATAAAAATAATTCCATGTTTTTTCCTCCATTTTAATTGTTTATTAGTAAAAAAACGTTATTATAGCACCTTTTTACTTGATATCTATATAGGGACTCCCACTTATAGAAGTGGGAGCCTTCCCTTCTGAAATGTCGTTAAATCATCTCCTGCGGAGCTGCAACAGCTTCGTAGAAGCTACATTAACGACTTCAGAAGGATATTTATACTCCCACTGAAGTTTTTTATTTGTTAGGGTAGGTAACTCCTACTTATAGAAGTGGGAGACTTCCCTTCTGAAATGTCGTTAAATATATCTATATAGTACTGTACATTTTTACGTACGTCAAAATGTTTTTTCATTCACAAATAATAGCCATTACGTTACTTTCATTTTTTTTGACTATATTTATAAATACAAAAATTTGTTAAATTTAAAAAATTTGTAAAGGTAACTTTATATTTGAAATTCGTTGATGTATAATAAATTGTAAAGTTACCTTTACGTGAAAGAGGTGTTTGAATGAAAAATCTTATAAAGAGTTTAAGAGAAGGAAGTAATTTAACACAAGAGGATTTAGCAAAGTTATTAGAAACTTCAAGGCAGACAATAATATCTTTAGAAAAGGGTAAGTATAACCCGTCCATTATGCTTGCTTATAAACTATCAAAAGTGTTTAATAAAAAAATTGAGGAAGTATTTATTTTTGAGGAGGAATAAAATAATGAAAAATCAGAAGCAAGGTGATTCACTAATTATAGGTGCTGGAGTATGGTCAGTTCTTTTTATAGGAATGGGTATTTTTGACCTTGTAACAAAAAAGAATGGCTATTGGTCAGGATTTTTATTAGGCGGCCTATCTTTTATTTATCTTATTTATCTATTATGGAAGACAAAAGGCAACACAAATGAACGATATGAAGATGAAAGAAAAAAATTTGTTAGTGATAAATCTAAAAGCATGAGTTTTGATAAGCTGTTTGTTTTTATGGTTATATTTGAAATTTTAATTAAGACACAAAAAATTAAAATGGATTCTCATTCAGCAATCATGGTAATTATGGGTAGTGCACTTATAATACAATTTATCAGTTATTTAGTTTGCAAATCCAAATACTAATGATTGAAACAAAATGTTCTTAACCTACAGGCATTTTTTTTGTATTAAGAGTTACATCGGCATCCCCTATACAGCTCACGCCAACAAATAAAACGGATATATATTATGGTACATAATGGTATAATTGACTTGAAATTGTTGCGTAATTGTATAGTAGGGCAACTTAGCGAATGGGGGAAGATATATGGAAAAGGGAAAATTAATCGGAGAAGGAAGAACAGCCGAAGTATTCGAGTGGGGACAAGATAAAATTTTAAAACTTTTTAGAATCGATTTACCTAAAACGGCGATCCAAAATGAATATGAAGTTAGCATTGGCATTTATAACCAATTGAATTCAACACCTAAAGTTTATGAACTTATAGAAGTTGATAATAGAAGTGGTATCGTATATGAGCGAATTAATGGAATAACTATGATGAAAGTAGTAGCATCTAACCCCTGGAAAGTAAAAAAAGAAGCACAACGGTTAGCAGAATTGCATAAATCAATTCAGCAAAAGGTTAATTTTAAGCTATCTACTTATAAAACAAGGCTCAAGGATAATATATCAAATACAGCGTTATTAACGGATGATATAAAAATGAGATTGTATAAATATATTGACAAACTTAAAGATGATAACATATTATGTCATGGAGATTTCCACCCAGATAATATACTTATAACAAAAGACGGAGAAATAGTCATCGATTGGATGACTGCAACTCAAGGGAATCCATTAACCGATATTGCGAGGACATCAATAATGTTTAAGTTTGGTGTTGTTCCCAATAAAACATTTCCTGAAAAACAAATTATTAATTTTATTAGAAATAAGTTTTATTTAGAATATATAAGCCATTACCTAAAACTAACAGGAGTTAAGATTGAACAAATTGAACAATGGGAACTTCCTGTTGCTGCAGCGCGACTTACTGAATGGTTACCAAAAGATGAAAAAACGGCACTATTAAATTTTATCGACAAAACAATGGAGACGTTAAAAATCTAAATTATTTAAAATTAGATTTGTTTAGATCTTTAGTATAACACTTCCATTATGCTTGCCTATAAAATATCAAAAGTGTTTAATAAAAGAATTGAAGAAGTATTTATTTTTGAGTAATATACCACACAAAAGGTCTATGTTATTTATGGTGTGGTTCTTCTCAATAGGAGTAATATAGACTTTTATTATTGCTTGGCGTAGACTATGGCTTACATCAGAGAGTCCAAAGAATTGCTCTATTAATTATTTTTAACGACATTTCAGCTCCGCAGGAGATGATTTAACCTATTCAGGATATACCAATTTAAATACATAAAAGGAGATAATACTATGTCTATGATTTATAGTGATTTATACCAATTCAGCAGTTATGTTTCGCCTATTAACCTTTCATTTCATCAATATATTTTGTTAACCGATGAACCAATTTTAGTTCATACTGGTAGCATAGAACAAGCAGAAACCCTAATACCACAATTAAAAGAAATTCTAGGCGACAAAAAATTAAAATATGTTTTTGTTTCACATTTTGAATCAGACGAATGCGGTGGCTTATCTTTACTGTTAAAGAATTTTCCTGAGGCAAAGACAATTTGTTCAAGAATCACAGCAAGGCAGCTAATTGGATTCGGGATTACAGATGAAGCAATAATTAAAAATCCTGGTGAGAAATTGATTAGCAGTGACTATGAACTTCAATTCATTAGTTACCCTTCAGAAATGCATCTATGGGAAGGTCTTCTTCTTATGGAGAACAAGCGTGGAATATTCTTCAGCGGTGATTTAATATTCGGTATGGGAAAATTTAATGGTGAAGTAATATATGGAAACTGGCAGAAAGAAGTAGATAATATCACATTAGAGCAGATACCAAGCACAGAACAAAGAGCAAAGGTTCAGCAGGCTTTATCCGAATTAAATCCAAAGTTTGCGGCTGTAGGTCACGGTCAATGTCTTAAGTTCTAACAGAAAGAAGTATTTATGTAAAGCAACATAACTCTAAATGAGTTATGTTGCTTTTTCCTTACTACACCCAACAACAAATCAGATATCCATGGGCGCTGTGAGCTAGTCAACTTATTCTCTTTTATACTTTCCAGAATTCAAACAAACTAAGATAAGTGGTCTCAATGATTTTTTAAAGTCTACATTAATTACCAAATATCTTAAGCATCTTAATTTATCGTGATTTACTATTATTGAACCATTCAATCGTTGCTTTTCCATGCTCTTCAAGGATCTTATTACTAACTTGTTCATGTAGCCACCCTAAAGTCTTATTATTCAAAAACTGTCTCATCTGGTCTTCTGCTTCAACTATATTCCAAAAGGTTATGCTTTCTGGAATACGTGCTAACTCATATCCCCCATTAACACCTGGAATTGACTTCACAATCCCTGATTTCCTTAATTTTGTATATACTTTTGATAAATAACTTTCTGAAACTCCTTGAAATGCCGCTAAATCTTTAATTCCAACAGCCTTTCCTGATGGAATATCTACCATATATAATAAACAATGCAATGCATACTCTACTCCTATTGAAAATTGCAATACGCTCTACCTCCTAAATAACAAGATAATCTTCACATATGATACTTCATTATTAGTAAAGACGTCCTGGGTTATAAAGATTACCAAGTAACAGGCTTCGCGATTGAAGGTACTGCAAAATACCTTGAGTTAGGTTCAGATTTTGATATGATGAAAGAAAAGTTCTCTTTTTTAAATAGGGTGTTAGAGATAACAGTTACATCAGCAAAGCAAACGCTTTAAATTTTGTATTTTCTTAACTAATTTTAATTCCTTGAATAGATAAGTCGTGATAGATTACAATCTATCACAACTTATGATAATTATACCCTACTTATCATATTCCCCAATCATTCTTATATTCGATTTTTAAGATTTGTTTTTTTATAATACATTTGTGCCTTTACTGCGAAAATAGTATATAGAATAATTAAACAAGGAAAAATCAACCAAAAATACCCCCTCATCATTGCGAAAGGTGTTTCAAATAAGAATGACCCCCAAAAGGACGCTCCTGTCCTTTGCCATAATCCAGGCGTATAGTACAATAATTTCGGATTCAATACTGCAGCAATATCAATAGTTTTTGTCATAACGAACACTATCGATATTGGAATATAAGATACTACCAATGATAGCCACATATTTGATAATTTCTTGTATCTCTCTGCTTTAGAAGAGAGATCAGAAAAAATATCATCACCAGCACTTTCATCTATTTTTTTGAAGTATTGTTTTCCAGATGTTTTTGTACCCGCAATATGTTCCCACCCGCAGTCCTTAAAAAGGATAATATAATTTTGAAAATCGTCCTTTGACTTAAAATTGCGATAATCTATTTTTATAATAGTATTGTTAGGTGAAGTTTTACGAAATTCATATTTTGTATGTTTTTCATCCAATTCCCAACCTCGGTTTGCCATTTCATTTAACCATTTTTCTTCTTTATCGAAGCTGACATAGCACCTAATTTTTTTCATATTGACACCTCTCTCTATTTCAAATTATTTTGAGTAATCTCAATCATATGTTTCATTCTTTCAAAATCAAGAAGTAATACTTTCTTTCCTTCGTCTGTGATAAGATAAACTTTACGCCTGTTGTCATCACTTTCAACAGGTTGAATAAACTTTAATTTCAGCAAATTTTCAATGGCTCCGTATAAAGTCCCTGCCGCTATTCTTACATTCCCGTCGCTTAATTCTTCAGCTTTTTGCATAATTAAATATCCATGTGCTGGTTCAAGTAGAGATAAAAGAATGTAATAAACTGTTTCTGTAAGTGGTAAATTTTTATTTTTTTTCATTTAATTCTCTAACTCCTTCGTTATAAAGTCTAACTATATAGTTATATGATATACAGCTTGACTGTATATGTCAATACTAAAAAACCATATAACAAAAAGTTTATATGGTTAGTATAGTAATAAAAAAAGAAGGCATCTAATTGCCCTCTATATCTCTGTTATTAAATTGTTATTATTAATTTCTTTTACAGGTTTAATATTAAAAACTGTACTAAAATAAAAAAAACCACGCATAAGCTTTACTTAAACAGGATTTTTAGCTATAATTAAATGTGGATATGATTATATGATAATAAACCCACTATATATTTCATCTTATTATATCACATAATGAACGTGAATGTCAATGATTTTTATAAAAACATGGGAGCGTGAGAAAATGAATGATTATGAGCTAAATAAACAAGAGGAACTTGTATATCTTGAAAGTACAGTTAACTTCCTCGAAAAAGAATTAGGTAAAGACGAATATGAGATAAATTTTAGAAAAAGAGATCTTATTGCTTCAAGAAGAGATATGTGGCAAGAATCTGTTCACTCTTCAAATGATCTTGATAGGATTCCAGAAATGCTCCAACAACTCTCTGAAGTTGATAGTCAAAATTATAATTATGAAAAATCGGTGGAACGAATAAAAAAATATACACGGATTTTAAACTCACCTTATTTTGGAAGGTTTGATTTTAAGGAAGATGCTTATAATGATACAGATCAGATTTATATCGGTCTTTATAATTTAATAGATAATGATACAAGTTCAATTTTAATATACGATTGGCGCTCCCCTATTTCAAGTATGTTTTATCAGTGTGAACTTGGTAAAGGATCATATAATGCGCCCTTTGGAATAATTTCGGGTGATATTTTTATGAAGAGGCAGTTTAAAATTGAGAATTCTGAGCTTAAGTATTTTTTTGATAGTAGCATAACAATTAATGATGATATCCTACAAGAAGTGTTAAGTCACAATTCTTCTTCAAATATGAAAAATATTGTTGAAACCATTCAAAAGGAACAAGATGTAATTATTAGAGATACTGAAAATGAGCTTTTGATTGTACAAGGCGTAGCTGGAAGCGGTAAAACATCTATAGCACTACATAGAATTGCATATTTGCTTTATGTTGGTATGGGATCAAAGCTATATTCCAATAATATTATTATAATTTCTCCTAGTTCTGTTTTCAGTAAATATATTTCTGGAGTTCTACCAGAACTAGGCGAGGAAAACGTAGAGGAAACTACTTTTGACGATATTGTAGTTGATTTTTTAGATAATAGATTTATATTTGAAAGTAGAAAGCAGCAACTTGAAACTTTGATTATTAATGATAATCAACAAAATTTAAATATAAAAATGGAGAACACTAAATTTAAAGGTTCGAAAACATTTGTAACTATTTTGGATAGATTAATACATTATTATGAGCATAAATTAGCGCATTTTGAAGACTTATATTATGATGGAAAAATTATTGAAACAAAACAGCAGCTAAATAATCTTTTCTTAAACGGTAAAATGAATATGCCAATATCAAAAAAACTTAAAAGAATTGAAAGTATGATGCTTAGCAAAATTCATCCTTTAAGAAAAGCAAGACTTGAAAAAATTCAGGGGATTGTTCAAAACGGCATAGGACATGAATTAGAACTAAAATCTTTTAGCAGATTAATGGCAATTAAAGAAGCTAAAGTATTAATGAATCATATTCATAAATTTACTGAGGTTGATTATTCGGATTTGTATAAATTACTATTTAATAAATCCGGACTTCTTTTAAAACTTTCGCAAGGGTTAGAATTACCAAAAAACATTAACCAAATGGTATCAGAAACCATAGAAAGTCTCCATAAAGGCTATATTAATTACGAGGACTGTGCTCCCCTTTTATATATCAAACTAAGGCTTAACGGTAGTCGCGCGTTTTCAGATATACGGCAGGTTGTTATTGATGAAGCCCAAGATTATTATCCACTTCAATACGAAGTCTTTAATCTTCTGCTACCTAGCGCTAAGTTTACAGTACTCGGTGACTTTAACCAAACTCTCGAAAAACGTGGTGATAAATCTATATATGATGATATAGAGAAAATTCTACACAAGAAAAAGAGCATAAAGCTTTCTATGAATAAAAGTTTTAGGTCTTCTATCGAGATTAATGAATTTACTCAGAAAATATTAAATAGCAAACAGGAGTTTGTTCCCTTTGAGAGACATGCATCGGAGCCGCAAATTATATTTAAAGACAATGAAGAGTTGCTTTATGAGACTATAATCCAAGATATTCATAACTATGAAAGTCGTGGTTATGAGTCTATTGCAGTTATTTGCAAAACGGAGAAAGAAACCCTATTGGTTCAAAAAAAGCTATCCAATTTAACTAACATTAAATTGTTAAATACAGAAAGTACTGACAGTATAAAGGGTACCCTTGCTATTCCTTCTTATATATCAAAAGGTCTAGAATTTGATGTAGTACTTGTGTTCAATGTTTCAAAGGACAATTATAACAGTGAGTTTGATAGGAATCTTTTATATGTAGCCTGTACGAGAGCACTACATCAGCTTGCTATTTATTATACAGGAGAAAAAAGTGAGTTTATTTAATGTATAAATCATTCTGAAGAAATCTTAATATTTTTTATTATATTTTAAATTTTTTCAGGGGATTTCTTCTTGTTGTGTTACTAAAGATATGAAAGCCTTTGAAAATATGGTAAATTAAGAGTAATTATACTTTAGTACTACAGATGGTTAGGTGGAAATAGATGATAAAAAATATTTTAAATATGAATAAAGAAAATTTCAAGAAAATATATGAAACAAATTTTAATTCTGTCTATTCTTTTGTATTTTTAAGATTAGCAGCAAACAAAGAAGCCACCGAAGACATAGTTCAGGAGACCTTTATCAGTGCAATGAAAGGACTCATTAACTATAAAGGTACAAGTTCCCATAAAACTTGGCTATGTGGAATAGCAAAAAATAAAATATTAAATTATTATAGAACTAACATTAGAAAAGAAGATTTTGCTTACGCAGAAGAACTCGATTATGTAAAGGATAACCAAGATATTGAATTTATGATTATAAATTTGGAAACTAGAAAAATAATTCTAGAAACCTTAAATAATTTGAAACCTATTTATAAGTATGTCCTTATTCTCAAATATATGGATGATCATAGTGTAAATGAAATTGCAAATTGTTTATGCAAATCTCCAAAGTCTATCGATGGCATATTACAAAGATCAAAAAATAGTTTTAAAAAAGAATTTCTCAAAATATCAGGAGATGAATTATATGATAAAAGAAGATAAACTCTTAAAAGAAATGTTTAAATTCATAGATGTAGAAGTTGAACCTCCAGATGGAACGAAACAAAGAATATATCAAAAACTTTTTTATAATTCAAATCAACGCAGTTGTTGGTGTTTATCTTGTCTTTCTTGGGTTGCAGAAAAATTTTTGAAGTTGTTGATTCAGGTATGGATTTTAATATGTATTTTTATGACTATTTTCAGTCCAACTATCGCATTTTAATTTTCACGAGGAGGTTAAATAATTGAAATTTTTAAAATATTTTATCAAAGAGTGGTTATTCCCCATACTTGTAGCAATAATCTTGGCAATTCTAATATATAAATTCCTATTTTTTAATATTACAGTTCCCTCGGAATCAATGTATCCGACTATAAAGATAGGCGATAAAATTACCGTTACAAGAGTTTATAATAAAGATAACCTAAAAAGAGGTGATTTAATAGTTTTTGATTCTGAGGAATTAAAAATACCATTAATAAAAAGACTTATAGGACTTCCAGGAGATGAAGTTATTATAAAAAATAAGGGGCAAGTTTTTATTAATGGAAGCAAAATTGAAGAGCCATATGTAGTATATATGGAGGATTTAGATAAAAAATTTAAAATTCCAGAAAACAAATATTTGTTTTTTGGAGATAATAGAGCTAATTCATTTGATGCCCGAAGATGGGAAAATCCGTACATAGATGGTAAAGATATAAAAGGAAAAGCACAGTTTATTATATATCCATTTAAGAGATTAGGAAAATTTGTAATTGGAGATGATGCTCTTAATCATTAGAATTATTGACATTTGTTTTAGTATTACTATACAAACATTTTGACCAAACTGAAAGTAACACAATTGATATTGTGTTACTTTCAGTTTATTAATATACACTTAATATGTTAACCCCAACATCTAACGACATGGGGGTACTTTCGAAGATATATAAGAAGAATGTGAACTAAATTTAAAATTAACGCTGTTTAATATATTCACTAATTTCATTTATTTCTGGTGTTTTTCTAAACAAGACTTACATACACAAGCTTTACCCTTTTTATCATTAGGAATCAAATCTAAAATGTACTTAGGAACTTTAACTGTATCACACCAACATCCACCTTGACCATGTTGACAATTATTGTCTTGTCCACAAAGTGGACATATCCTCTCTAATCCTTCTACTCTCACTATTATCACTCCTTCATCTTTTTTTACATTTTAAAAATGCTATTATAAATATAATAACATTATTTTACATGATACTATACTTTAATAAATATCTGTCTACACTACTACTTGTACAAATATAATACATATGAAGAGCTATCTAATGCAATTGCTAAATATATTATTGTTTAGGTTATAAATTCACCATAATATATTACAATTCAGATTTTAAAATAGAATAAACACATTGATCATACTTACTTTCATTAATCCAATAATGTTCTCTTAACCTTCCATCTATTTTAAATCCATAGCTTTCACTTATACATTAGCTTAAATTTCTACCTTGATTCAATTACAATCTAATTTGAATTACAATGTATTTATATTTTTAATTTCCATATTTGATTTTTCATTTCAACTATGTTTGTTCCAATGCTTTTAATTGAACTATTTTCTTCACTTACATTGTCAATCTTTACCTCTAGTCTGACTAAATGTTTTTCAATATCATCTAATTTTTTTTCAAGCCTTTCAACCTTATCTAAAGTAATTAATCCCATAAACTCATCCCCTCTTATTTATATGTTATGATTCAAGAAGTTCTCATACTCCTATGAACTATATAAAATACATTAATTTATCATGTTTTGCTATGTTGACATAATCATTTATTTTTAAGAACAAATTATACACAATTTATAAATTTGCATCAATAATCGTCCTTCAAATAAGAAACCCAGTTTCTCAAACTTCATTCGTTCCTACAAATTTGGCACAAATAATTTATTTAATTATACCACAATCACCATAAAACATGTATATTTTACCATTTATAGATGTGTAATAGCATCAAAGTGAAATATAATATATTTAAAAATTATGAGGAGGAAAAATATGAGTAATGTAGAGAGTGATATCAAAGAAAACCTCAAGTTGAGCAAGAGTCTAACAGAAGAAAATGATAGAATATTTACAGATATAGTTTGTTATTTGAGGGTAAGTACTTTAAGTGACGAAGAACAAGAAGAAATTATTAGTGATATATTGAGAATGTTTTTAGATTGGCAAGAGGAAGGTAATACTGTAAAAAGCATGTTGGGTGAGGATTATAAAAAATTCGCTGATAATATAATATCTGCTGTAAATCCTAAAACCCATGTTCTAAAAACAATTAAAAAGTATTTAGGACTTACAATTGAAGGATTTTGTATGATTTTCACTGTAGATTTTATTTTCTTATACTTGCCTAAGTTGGCAAAAGTAAGTCCTGATTTTAATGTTACTTATGACTACACATTATCTATGTTATTAAACGGTTTAATTGCAGTTGCAATATTTTCTATATCGATAAATTATATAGGTAAAAATGCTTTTGAACTTTCAAAAAAACATTATTCTAATCTTGCTAATTTTATATTTGGATGTAGTGCTATGGGTTTGATAATACTTTTATTATTATCATAGAAATTAAGCCCTATAATAGTCTTCTCCATAAATATTCGCTATATTATAGGTATAATAGCAGTTTATTGGGTTTATAAAGGGGTAAAAAAAATAATGAAATCTAAAGTGTTATGGATCCCGGAAAGTTAATAACGCCCTTCAACAATTCGGGATCAATATTAGAATTACTCGCATTTGGTTTAGTATTGCTATTTTAACATTTGGATCAAATCATTTAAGCACCAAATTGAAAAATATTGGTTAATAATACTCTCAATTCTTATAAGCAATTCTACTAGTAGGTCGTTCTTCTGGTTTGGTACATTCTGATCATATTTGTTTCGAACTATTCAGATTTTGTTCGGTAGAAGAAATGAGTAACATCTTACATGTTTTTTTCTCATTTTATTCTGAATCCACTTCTAACGCTTGTAATAATTGTTTTAAGAAAGCATGGCTGTTTTTAATCATGGCTGTTCTTTCATTAGAATCCATCTTTAGTAATGCACGTTCCTCAAAATGAAACAAGTGCGAAAGAATCTCATCAGCATATTGTCGTCCTTCATCCGTGAGCAGGATATACTTGTTTCGCTTATCCTCATCTGCGACTTTTTTTCGGATATATCCTTTTTTCTCAAAGGTTTCCAAAATGGTACTCACTGTTTGCTTGGGAAACAGGAGCTTTTCGCAAATAAACCGCTGTGTGCATTGATTTGGATACTCACGGATGGTATAAAGCGCAAAAAGCGCATTTGATGTAAGCCCGTGTGACTTCGCCCATTTTTCATAGAATGCACTGATCCCGAACCAATAATCATAATAACTTTTTACCTGATCTTTAATTTCGTTGCTCATACAAAATCGCCTCCCTGCTTCTAAATTTCATTGTATGGGCAATAAGTAAAATAGTCAATAGGATCATGGTTAATAGCTGCGCCCCCGGAAGTGCCATCCATACCCCTTTAATCCCCCAAATATGTGGTAATGTAAAAACGCACAATGGTGTGAAAAGAATAGGGTCTAAGTAAACAAGCAAGGTGGAGAAGAGTGTTTCTTCGCAGGCATAAAAATAGGAACTAAACAGCTTTCCAATGCCCATCATCGGAAAAGCAACGCAGATGATTGGCAGTGCCGAATCAATGATTCTTGCAGTTTCTTCCGATGTGGCAAAAAATTGTGGTAGCAGTGTTCGTGCTGGGATTGAAAACAAGAGAAACAAACCACTGAATGTGACAACCGCTAAAAACCCTTTGTTACGTATCTTTTTCATAGCTTTGTAGTTTTTCGATCCATTGCAATAGCTGATTAGTGGTTGCATGCCTTCTCCGATTCCCTCTAATAACAAAAGGACTGAAGCAATTAAGTAGTTGATAACCGCATACGCTGAAACTGCTAAATCTCCGCCATAGGCAAGGCACTGCCAGTTATTAAATATGGTAATGAGCGAGGGCATGAGTGATAATCCAAAGGGCGAAATGCCTATTTGCATCATTCGTCCAATCATCTTTTTGTTCAATTTAAATTGAGAACGCTCGATTTTGTTTTCTTTTTGCTTCCACAAGCAAATGATACTGCAAACAACTGTAATTGCTTGAGCCAAAACCGTTGCAAGGGCAGCTCCCGCAAGTCCCATAGGGATCACCATGGTAAAGCAGGCGTCCAATACGATATTTACAATTAAGCCACCTCCCATAATAATCATTGCCTGCACGGTTTTGTGGCTGTTTCGTATAAGTGGTATTAAACCGGAAGCTATGATTTGCATACTGCCACCGATGGCAATGATACGGATATATGAAATCGCGGCGTCATAAATCTTTCCGGTTGCTCCAATAGCTCTGACAAGGGTGGGACTAAAAATTACGAGAAAAGCAGTAACGACTACACTTACAGCAAGTAACGCAAAAAAAGTATTCGCTCTTGCCTCATTAGCCCTTTGGTTGTCATTCGCCCCCCTGTAAGTGGACATAAGGACAGAGCCGCCTACTCCAATTCCCATACCCAATGCAAGCAGTAAAGCAGTAATTGGCCAAACAAGACCAATCCCCGCAAGACCTATATCACCAACTGCGTGACCGACAAATAATCCGTCTACGATGGTATAAAGACCGTTCAGCAACATAGTCAGCATGGACGGGATTACAAATTTAAAAAACTGTTTTTCAATTGCTTTTTGCTCCATGTGTTCACCTCAAATAGTATTAGTCCGTTTTCGGACTAATATTATTTTAACATGCCTTTTCTTTTTTGTCACGTGGTCATTTTTAATAAAACTGATATATCATAATGTTCATTTTTTCTTTCTTACTACTTTTCTTACTCCTAAAATCATCAGGTCTAGTAAATTAAATATCACTCCTAAATTAACTAGTTATTTGTACCCAATAATTTATTTATACCATACCATTATAAAACATATTTTAGGGGTAGGTGAAATTGTAAACATATTATCATTCCCATGTCTTAGAATATATGCACCGTTAGTGGTCCTGTTATTATGACGTTTCAAATATAAATATGTATACAGTTATTTTTGAAACATCTTAATAACTCAATTACACTTATGTTACATTCAGAATATCAATATACATTTAATATATTAAAACCCACATCCAATGATATGTCTTAACTTATAATTAATTTACCTAATATAATGCTCCTTAGCTTTATATTTTATTAATAACCTTAATTATTTCAACATCTAAATGTTCTCTTAGAATATGCAAAATCGCACTAAGACTTTTCTTTTTAAAAGCTAACTCGTTGGAGCCAACATTATTGTAATATAGAATTTGCACTTCATGTGTTTTATTGTAAATCTCTACTTTTTTCAATTGACTCCATGCCATACAAGCATTGCCATATGCCCAAAATCCATTCTCATAAATACCTTGTTTTAATTTTGAAATAAGATAAGATTCGATAAATAAGCCTAATCCAAGTAACATATCAATGGACTTTTGCCTTTTATAAATCATTAAACTTCCTACTATTGCACCCATAAGAATCACTACAATCCTAAAGGATTTACTATTCTTTGATGGTATGATTAATTTTCTTTGCTTAATAAGTAATAATGTAGTAATGACTAGCATAGAAGACATTAAAATCAATGTTGGGATATATGTTTTAACCATGTTTTCTCCTTTCTTCTCTAATATAACCTACACTCCTGTGAATGCTATTTGGAAATTCTTTATTAATCAATTTGAGTCCCTTTCATTTGCTTTTTAAACATAATGACCTTATACCCTTATGGATTTAAATTTCTTGATATAAACCCCTTTTTCTGCCAAAGTTAGCCATTAAAAATGCTGATCAAAGTGACTATATCACCTCAACCAGCTGTTTGTTTTTTGTATCTTCAATTATGTTTTCAATCTTTAATGCCTCATCATTTTCTATATAATACTCACGCTGCTATATGCAACTTTTATGATACAATGTTCTAACTATTTTTTTTGATTCTTCTGATTGAAGCACATTTCTTAAAGCTTCAATAAATTCTTCTTTATTATTACATTCATAATCCAATTTCAAGATGTCATCATTGATTTTTTATCTTTTAAATAATTACACTCTATACCTATTGGGTAATCATTTTCCGCTCTAATATGATATTACTCCACTGTTATTATAATAATATGTACCCATTACATTAGCAACTACATTACCCATATAATGCCACATTGAATTATAAAAAAGCTTTTCCTTTTCTCCATAAACTGTTCTATTACCTTTTAACGCCACCTCTTGACTCATAACTCCATGAAATCCATCAGCTGATACCATCCCATCCTCAAACGGATTCATATTAAAATCTCCTATGACAATAGCATTATTTATTCCAAATTCTTCTTCTTTCTTTTCAATTTCTCTGTTGCACTTAACTGCAACAGAATACTGATCTTGTCCCTTGCTATATAGTTTACTTGGCAAATGAACTCCAAACAATAATATATCTATCCCATTTTCATTTATCTTACAATCAGAATAATATTTATCATCCTTAATACTTTTTAGGTTATATCCAACTTTATGCAAAATAATAATTCTCCCAATATCCAAATTATTTCCTACTTTATAATTTAAATCATTTTCTTTTAATCTTCTTATCATATAATCAACATCAATTTTCTCATACTCACATAAAATTAAAACATCAATATCATGTTCAACACAAATTTTTTCTATACTTTGATATAAAATATTTTTATTCAAATTCCAGAATATTTATCATTTTCCATATATACGCTTACAAATATAAAGAAGCACCGTAACCCTAGTACTTCTTAATATGTGACATAAAAGATTATATTCTATTATACTAGTTCAACACAAAACATTTATTTAATATCACCTGCACTCCTGTGAATGCTATTTAGAAACTTTATTAATCAATTTGAGTCCCTTTCATTTGCTTTTTAAACATACTGACCTTATACCCTTATGGATTCATCCTAACACTTTTCTAAGAGCCAAAATTAAATTTCTTGATATAAAACTAACCTTCTCAAAGCTCTAATAAGATAAAGATTAAAAAATAATCTTTATCTTATTAGAGCGTTAAACCACTAATTTTTCTTCTTTAGCTCTGTATAAACTGGCATATGACCCATTTAAACGTATTAATTCTTTATGATTACCTGATTCAACGATTCTTCCCTTATCCATAACATATATAACATCAGAATCAATAATAGTTGATAATCGATGAGCTATTACTATACGTGTACAACCAATATCTCTAAAATAATTAGATACTTTTATTTCATTTATAGAGTCTAAAGCACTAGTCGCTTCATCTAAAATTATAACTTTTGGATTGCTTAAAATTGCTCTAGCTAATGCTATTCTTTGTCTTTGACCACCTGAAAGATTAAGTCCCATATCAGATACTAATGTAAGGTATCCCATAGGCATAGCTCCTATTTCATCTGATATTTGAGCTATTTTAGCTGCATGCTTTACATCATCCATAGTTATATTTTCTCTATTCATCTTTATATTTTCATATATAGATTTATTAAATAAAGATATATCCTGTGGAACAATACCTAATTGTCTTCTTATTTCTTGTTTATTTAAATCTTTAAAATTTATACCATCATAATATATATCACCCTTTGAAGGCTCATAAAGACCTAAAAGAATTTTGCTTAATGTACTTTTACCAGAACCAGAAGCACCTACAATTGCAACCTTTTGTCCACTCTTTATATCAAGACTTAAATCTTCTATTACAGGATCCGATCCAGTGGTATAAGAAAAGGAAATACTATCTAATTTTATGGATCCTTCAATATCTAATTTCTTTGGATTTTCTGGATTATATTCTATATCAGCATCTGTAATATCACTTATTCTCTCTAAATAAGATGTAGCTAAAAGAAAGTTATTCCATGATTGAAATAAAGATACGCCTGATACAAAGAATGTAGTAGATAATGAATAAAATGCAATAACTCCACCTAGACTTAAATTTCCGTTTAAATATCCATATATACCAAAGATCAATATAATAAAAGGATTTATAGTTTGAGTTAAAGAATTTACTGTGTTATATATATTTAATACTCTATCTCTATAACTGTATTTTTCTACTGATTTTTCATATTTGTCATTCCAATTTTTATATACGTAATCTTCAATACCAGTAGTTTTTATTCCTAAAATAGAATAAACTGCTTCTACTTGTACTGATTGAAGCTTTGTACTTTCAACTATTTCATATTGATTTGCTTGCATTATAATAGGTCTAATACAAAAAAGCAAAATACTTGTTACTAGAAATAACCCTATTGAAACTAAAGTAAGTTGTATTGACTTTTGAGACATATATACTAATATAAATGCAATTGTTCCTATATTTAATATTCCTTGAAGTACTTGCTCTGACATAATATCTCTAATTACATGTAAGCTATTTAACCTAAATAATAAATCACCCTTAGATCTAACTTCAAAATATTTATATGGTAACTTAAACATCTTTTTTATAGTAGTTTTGTTTAAATATCTATCAAATTTTATTTGTAAATCTATAAGATTATTTCCACGTATTAAAGTAACCACTCCATATACAGCAATTATTCCTAAAAACATTAAAATATATTTATGTAATAATTCCGGATTATTTTTGAGTGTAATTTCATCTATAAGATATTGAACCATTATAGGAATTGATATATTTATAAAATAGGTTACTAGAGAAAACATAATTACTTTAAAAAACAACACTTTATTTTCGGCTAAATTTTTTAATATCGGCTTCCATATTTTCTTTTTCTCTAATTTAGGCGCAAATACTTCAGTAGGATTTATACTTAAAATTATATTAGAGTATTCTTTTTTAAAATTTAATGTATCAATTTTCCTTCTTCCCAAAGCTGGATCCACTATTATAAAATAAGATTCAGTAATTTTCTCCAAAACAACAAAGTGTTCATTATTCCAAAATATTATAGCAGGAATAGGGAGTTTACTTAAATTGCTTATACTTGCTTTATAAATATGAGTTTCAAATCCTCTATTTCTAAAATAATCTTTTATTTGGGAAATTTTAAGACCATCTCTTCCAGCCTCAAGATGCTTTCTCAAATCAGATAAAGACTCATTACTTTTATAATATCTTAAAAGCATTGCGGTACAACATACGCCGCATTCGGTTTGTTGCATTTGCTCAATATAGGGCACTTTCTTTTTATGTTTAATATTCACATCAATTTTCCTCCTAACTTATAAAATAATACTCTATATCTAAGATAAGAACTTATTTAATATTCCACAAGTTAATTCTTCAGCTCCACAGGAGATGATTTAATACATTTTTTTATTGGTTAAATAATTCAGATCATCTCCTAAGAACCATTTCGCTGATTCTATTGAATTACCAACTGCCTTAACTGCACTCATTTCATTATCATCCAATTCAATTAACACATCTTTTTCTGTAACAGTATTTATTTTTCTAGATTTTTTAAAAAAATTTAATCTAAACATAATTATTCTCCTTTTATTGATTATTTTAACGACATTTCAGAAGGAAGTCTCTCACTTCTTGCAATAAATATAACATTTAAGTTGATTAAATTTACAATTTTGTAAGTTTCAACGTTTTAAATATAATTAACGCTAAATTTAAATTTAAATTTAGCGTTAATTATATTTAAATAAGCACTACTTTTTTAAGCTTATAAAGTAAATTTTTAACGACATTTCAGAAGGAAAGTCTCCTACTTCTATAAGTGGGAGTACCTACTATAAGTAGGAGTTACTTGCCCTAACAAATAGAAAGCTTCAGTGGGAGTATAAATCTCCTTCTGAAGTCGTTAATGTGCAGCTCCGCAGGAGATTATTTAATGTAAATAAAATTCAACGCTTTTATATATAACAATGATATGAATAAGAAAAAAAACAATCCCCACTGCATAGCAGTAAGGATTGGTTCCATTGATGTTACAATGAATTTATACAAAAAGTCCACTCACTTTAGGTGTGGCAGTTTCAGTTATTTATTACTTACAGTAATTTCTTGAATGAATTGTACATCAGATATTGATGTATCTAATGAAATATTTTTATATTTACCTATCATATCTTTACAATTACTTAGTCCGAGTCCCCTATTTTCGCCTTTGGTAGAGAATCCTTCTTTAAATAGTTTAGATAAAGCAGGGATATCGCCTTTAAAGGTATTTGCTACAACTAGGATTACAGAACTGATTTTGTTTATTAATGCAACATCAATTACTTTCTTTTCACTTTCTAAGGCTGATTCAATAGCATTATCCAAAATTATTCCTAAGCATCTACTCAAATCTATTATATCCATCTTAATAATTGTTATAGGTTCTACTATATCAATTATGATATCAATTCCCAATTCCTGAGCATGAATTACCTTCCCTGATATTAACCCTTTAATTTGAGGTAATTTTATGTTTTTTAACAGACCAAGTTTATAATTATTTTTATTCATTTTATTATTTAAGGGATATATATTCTTATTAAAATGTTCTTCCAAACCTTCAATATCCCTTTCTTCAATAAACGCTGCCATAGATGAAATTATATTTATATAGTCATGTCTAAATTTACGCATATCCATATATAGATTTTCTAAGTTATTAGTGTACTGCTCCAGGTTATCTAACTGAATTTGTTTATATTTGAATTTTTCTTCTTTCTTTGATATAACAAATAGAGAAATACATATAATCATCATGATAATCCCATATACTGCAATTACAATTCCGTGTAGTTCTGATATATAAACATCATCAGAAAAATCAATCCAATTAACAATCACATAAAAAAAACCAAATGTAAGTACTATCATTATATCAATTAAAATAAGATATTTAGACTTACCATTTTCAAATATGAAATTATTATGTCGCATTAGTAATTCACCCACAAATTTACTGAAAAAATATACTATTGATGATATAACTGAAAAAGTAATATAATACCCTAAAGTAGATGACAAAAAAATTCGTCCAAATATTTTTAAAAATATGAGTCCAGTAAAATTATCTATTAGGAATATTACTAATAGTACTAATATTTGCAGTATAAAACTCCTTATTATGTTGTTGTTTTTTTTATAAAGAAAAATTACAGGTGTAAAATATTGAGCTATAGAAGCTAGTCTAGGATCAAATAGGAATAATGGTACATAAATAAATCCTATAGTTAACCCCATAATAATATATTCTTTAATATTAAATTTATATGGACTAATGTTTCTAAAGGCAATTAACATTAAAATAATTATCAATAGTAACTTAAAAAAGAATCCCATTATTATCCCCCCACTCGCACTAGTTTTATTATAGTATAAAACAGACATAAATTACAATAAATAAAAAAAACACTCATAATGTAGGAATACCCCCCCTATTATGAGTGTTTCAACTAAATAAGTTCATATTTTTCATAATTATTATAATTACTTTTCAGTAATTTATATGTACAAGGTAAGATACTTAAACTTTGAAGGAGTAACGCGAACATTGTTAAATTAAATAAAGCCTTATTTAATAATAATAGATTTATAAATATAAAAACTAAAGCTGTTACTGTTGCCTTAATTTTAAGTTTTTTTCTATGTTCTTTTTTTAATATAGGACGATTTTCTGTATCTGCTGGAGAATATTTATATAAGAGTACTGTACAAATAATACTTACTATACATGTTAAAGAAATACTTAAAGGATAGTTTACAGTTATATAAGCACTGCCAATAAAAGTGATTAAGCTTACACTAGTACATCCTAAACTACTTTTCAAATGTATACCAGCTGCTGTTAATCTTAATGCTGCAAACATAATAAATAATATAAGTACTTCTTTTATCATCCCTATAAAAAATGCTACTATAGCTATAATTAACAGCTTACCTATATTTATTAATATAATTATAATTCCTAAGTATAGTTTTTCAATTTCAGATGACTTTAAATTTAAATTGTTTTTAAAGTAATTTAATAATTTAGTTGTTATAAATTCATAAAAATCAAAATGTAGTTTACTTTTTGTTCTCATTTTATTTATTACTTTTCAATAAATTAGTAGGTATCTTAGGCTCATAAAGAGAAAACCCCATACACATTTGATTTGCATGAATCTCTCCTATGCTTATAAGACTTTTAGCTAACTTTTTTAAAAAAATACTGTTTTTCTCTGAAGTTTTCATAATGAAAAGCCACCTTTCATAAGTTGAATTCGTATCCTATATATTTAGTATAACCTTTTATGTATGCATGTTACAAAAAAAGTATAAATTACATTTATTAACCTAATAAATGCAATTTTAATCATAACATAAGTAAAACTTGCTTGTTTTTTTATAAAAATTGAACATAAATAGGTTATTTATGTTAAAATATTTTAATAAAGCAAAAATTTGTTTATAAGCAATATTTGCTAAATATAATGACAAAAGGGGACAAACCATGCTAAAAATTTTTATTTGTGAAGATAATATAGTTCAAAAAGACAAGCTAGAAAATATTGTAAAAGACATTGTGTTAATTGAAAATTATGATATGGAACTTAAGTTAAGTACTCATGACCCATATGAAATACTAAATACAATAGCGGATAAGAGTATTTCAGGTTTATATTTTTTAGACGTTGATTTACATTCTGATCTTAATGGAATTACATTAGCTGAAAAGATAAGAGAATATGATCCTCGAGGATTTATAGTTTTTATAACTACCCATGCTGAAATGAGTTATTTAACCTTTTTATATAAAGTTGAAGCTATGGACTATATTATAAAAGATAATTATACTAATATACAACAAAGAATAAGTGAATGTATGAAAAATGCTCACGATAAATACAAAGCTAAATCCTGTGAACTTCAAAAAGTATTTTCTATTAAAGTTGAAGATAAGATCATTAATGTTGATTTTAATGAAATCATCTTTTTTGAAACATCTACAACTATACATAAAGTAATCTTATATTGTAAAAATAGGCAAGTAGAGTTTTATAGTAAAATGAAAGAATTAGAAGATAGACTAGATGATCGATTTTGTAGGTGTCATAATTCCTTTATAGTTAATAAAGATAACGTTAAAGAAATAGATAGAAAAAAGCGTATTGCATATATGATAAACGGAGAAGAATGTCTTATATCTACTAGAGGTATAAAGACTCTAATAGGTTAAATCATCTCCTGCCTTTGCCTTTTCTGGCCTTCTAATTTCTTCCATAATTTTACCTACATATTTATTTGTTTTTCTTACGTTCGATAATCCTCACAACAATAACTATAGCAATGATTACTACAGTTCCTCCAATGACTGGCGACCACCATTTAATAGTTTGAATAATTCCTTCAGATACTCCTAAATTTAATAAAAAATTTCCCATATTATCCTCTCCTTTATTTTATTTTTTGTTCGATAATAATTTGTTTTGCATTTTCGTAAGTTGCAATGAAGTACACCATATACAATGCGATAATAATTGCAAAACTAGGCAACATATTTGCTCCAATAGACATTTGAAGAGTTAACTCCACTTTCTCTATTACTGATTTAGTAATAAACGTGGATAAGACCATTGACATAATGAGTGGCACAATAAAGTAAATTCCAATCTGTAGAAACAATGTTCTGCGAATCATTTTCCCATCAGCACCTATATTGGCTAATGTTTGATATCGTTCCTTGTTATCTTGCGTTTCAGTTAATTGTTGAAGTGCCAGTACTGCCAAACAAATTATAATAAGCACAAGACCGACATAAGTACATACAAATCCAAGAACTCCATATGTTCCAAAATACGCATTCTCCATAAAATCTTTTGTTATGAAGTAAATTTTCCCATCAATATATTCATCACTCCATACTTTATTCATCTGTTCGTACAATAGATTTCTATTCGCATCTGCCTTATAAATACCGTTTAATAAATATGATTCTGGTATTAACTTTGTAGCAATTTCATCTGGTACAATAATTGTTCCCTTATCATTTGCACCTATGGGTTCAATTAGTGCAAATGTCTTTTTTATAGGTTCTGCTCTTTGTGGTGTTAATTCTTGACCAGAAACTGTAATCTTCCCATTGCTTTTTAAAAAATGATCTACATAAGGCATTGTGTTCTTGTACGTTGCATTTATAAGATATTGGTTTTTAGATAATCTAATTGGCTTCTCCTTTTGAAGGACCATTTGTTTATTAAAGTCCGTCTCTGACATAAAGGCAACTTTAGATTTTGGCAAGTCCTTATCAACAGTAGCTAATTTCACGACTTGCCCCGTAAACATATCTCCATAGGTATAACCCGCAACATATAGAATGCTCTCAGAATAATCCTTCAAATTATCTTGCATATGAATTCCATCTTTTTTGGATTTCTCTAGCGGAGTTACTTTACTCTTATTCACAGGCAACATAATGGTAACATCATAAGGTGTAGATCGCTTCGCTATATTCTTCATTTCACCAATAAGGCTAAACCCTGTGCCAAGCACTACAAGCGAGCACAAAAGCAATCCACTAATAACTGTGATAACAATATAATTTGTCTGAAGCTTGCTACCAATTTGTCTAAATAAGAATGGATTCAATCCATGAAAGTACATACGTTTATTTTTTTGAACAAACGAAATCATTACACTAGACGCGGTATAATAAAATAATAGAATACTAACTCCTATAAGTACCATAACTTTAGGCAGCGTTGTTTGGTTAAGTCCAGTACTTGAAAGTATGTATGCACCTAAAATCATACAAATTGCTGATGTAACAAATAATAAAAATGAAATCAATTTATTATGAACTCGCAATTCTTGATTCTTTCTGTCTGCTGTCAATAAATCAATTAATTTTACTTTAAAAATCGAACGCGTGTTAAATATCATAACAACCACAAAAATAATAGCAAAGTTAATAATTGTATCTTTTATAGCCGGAACAGATATAGACAACTGAAATGAAGACATGTCAGTTCCAAATAATTTTAATGCTATTATTGAAAGTCCTTGAGACAATATCACCCCTATACCTAATCCAATTACTAAGGAAAATATACCAACCAAAACAATTTCCCCCACAAAGATAGATGAAATGCGCCACTTGTTCATGCCAAGTGTCATATACATTCCCATTTCTTTCTTTCTTCTTTTCATAATAAACTGATTTGCATATAGTACAACAAAAGCAAGAATCACAGCAATAAGTTTTGATATAAGTCCTATATATTGAGTCAAAATATTGCTAAACATTTTCATTACAGACGATAATTTGCTTAATCCTGGTTGGGATGCTACTGAATTAAATGCATAAAATAAACTAACCGCCAGGGCCAATGTCAAAAAGTAGACCACATAGTCTTTAATACTCCTACGTACATTTTTAAAAACAAGTTTAAAAAACATCATCAGCCTCACCTCCTAAGACAGAAACAACTTCCATGATGCTATTAAAGAAGGTTTTTCGGTCATGACTGCCTTTATATAACTCATTGAATATTTTTCCATCCTTAATAAAAATGATCCTTTTACAAAAGCTTGCATTATACGCATCATGAGTTACCATAAGGATTGTGGCCTCTTGATTACGATTTAAATCTTCCAAACTTTTTAATAGCATTTTTGCAGATTTACTGTCAAGCGCTCCTGTTGGTTCATCTGCTAAAAGTAAAGATGGATGAGCCACCATAGCACGAGCTGCTGCCACTCTTTGTTGCTGTCCTCCAGACATTTCATAAGGATACTTATTAAGTACTTTCTCTATATTTAAAGCCAAAGCTACATTATCTATTTCTTGTTTCATTTTATTCACAGGACAATGATTAATGGACAATGCTAATGATATATTCTCATATGCTGTCAATGTGTCCAATAAATTATAATCTTGAAATATAAATCCCAATTTTTCACGACGAAATTTGGAAAGCTTACTTCCACTTAAAAGAGTGATATCTTCTTCATCTACATATACATGTCCTGATGTAATAGTATCGATGGTAGAGATACAGTTAAGTAATGTGCTTTTCCCACTTCCACTAGAACCCATTATCCCCAAAAATTCACCTTTATTAACTTCAAAAGAAACACCATTTAATGCATGTGTAACTTTACCTTTATTTCCATATACTTTTTCGATATCTTGAACTTTTAAAATTGTATTCATCTTTATCACTCCTCTTGTTTTATCTCTTATACTACTTTATCATTTTTCTATTTTTCAACTATCGATTAACCTTACCGTAGCATTACCATTTTGTAAGGTTTCATCACCAAATGTGATAAATCCGCTCCTATATATTTAGTATAACTTTGTCAGCATCTATTTTTATAAAAAAGTAAAAACGTTATTCATTCACCTCACAAATGTTATTTGTAACCTATCATTTGTAACATCTGCTTGTTTTTTTGTAAAAGTTAAATAATCTTCTTGGTCGCTGCGATATCAAGAAAAAATAAGGAGTTGTTACAGAATGGTTTTATTCCATTTGCAACAACTCATTTATTAATCTTTATTTTCTATACTAAATTGAAACTGGTTCCAATATTACAGAATGTAATAGGTCCAGACTCTTATTAAAAATAAACTCTAACATTATCTCATCTTTATTAGAGCTATAATTAATTCCACCTTTTAAATCCATTAAATCATCATCTGCGATGCTGCAATCAAAGACTTCAGAGGGATATTTAGACTGCCACTGAGGTTTTATTTTTGTTGTAGCATGTGAACCCCACTTATAGAAGTGGGAGACTTCCTTCTGAAATGTCGTTGAAGCAAATAATTTTGTATTTTTTTGAATAACTTTATCTAATTCTATATAATCTAACTTCATAGAATCATTTAATAGATATAATAATTTTAACATTTCATAATATTCATCATTATATATTTGTTTTTCCTCATCATCATTTACATACGTTAATAAGGAATTTACTGACTGTTTAGTTGCTTGAAAATAATATTTGTTTGCTGTTACCTTCCCAATATATGCAAAGAATATTGCTATATAAATATTTTTATATTTAATAGCTTCTAATCTTTCATCAATATACCCTATCCACATTAACTCTAAACCATTTTCACCAAATCCAATTGTAGCATTTTCAATTAATAAATCTAAAAATTCAGTACTTGCACTAATAAACTCATCATAATTATCTTTACAACATATTACTTTTCCTAATAACTCATTTTCAATGAGATTCTTGCTATATTTTAATTCAATAAATTGAAGTTGTACTTTTAGATCATGGGGACTTAAAAGCTTTATATCTTTAATTAAATTTGAGTGAATATTCTTGGGCTCACAATTTTCCAGAAAATTTATTAAATTTATCTTTTCATTTATAATTGTTTTATAAACTAACTCAAAGCCTTTTTTTAGTTCATTCAAATTTTCTCTAGTAACACTCACAACTTCTATAGGTAAAACTTCTTTATTATATGTTGATTTTAATATTATATCAGCAATAATATTTTCAGATGTTGGTTTTTTCATATAATTTTCAGCTATCTTGTTTACTGGTGAATTTATAATATAAAAGGTTTCTTTAGCATATTTTATATTTTTTCTTTGTAGATTATTAATATTTACAATGAAAAAAACCATAAGTAATTTACCTGCTTCATAAAACATATTATTATCAACTTTAGATACAATCTCTTTACTATTCGTAACTGATACTTTCAAATCCAGCTTACAGTTATTGCTAATAAAGTCCTTTAATAATAATGTATTAAGTAATAAATCATTACTAATTCGTTTTTTCATTTAATCATCTCCTTTCCTATAATCAAATCATCTCCTGGGTTACTGGTATATTAATGATTTTTATTTATCTTATAGTTAATCATACAATAGATTCATATATACTTTTTAATTTTATAATAATTGATTGATTTTTAATAAGAAAAGCCCTGTTTTTTAACTTTTATTGATATAACATCAAATTATAAATATAAAAAGTTAAATTACTTTCTAACGTTTTTAATCATGGAAGCAAGCCTCACCGGAGCTGTCAAATAAATAATCACCCATATTGCTATAATGCTGTTCTTGCAGTAGTATCAATTTCCTATGCTTCAAGTATTCGTATGAGTGCTACTAAAAGAAGTTATTATTGTTCAAATTATAACGGAACTTGGAAAACTGAAATTAGATATGTATCAGATGTATATGCTGATAGAAACTGGAGTAATCATCTCAAAACATTTACAAAAGAAACTTCCAGATAGTTTTGGGAGTGGAAAATAGTAAATACCGCATTATTCAGCAAAATGAATAGTGCGGTATTTATTATTTTTTGCGGTGCCGTATTGCAATAAAAACATGCCATATGGGGTTAAATCTTTTAAATGTCCATTTTGATTTAAATTAAATTTATATTCTCCTAAAAAATTTATATACTTCCATCCAAGTCGTGATATATTATTTAAGAAACTTTTATCAAATCCACCATTATACTTTAGATGATCAATAGCTTTATTTAAATAAACTCAATTCCAAATTGTTATTGCATTGATTATACTATTTCGTCTTTGATTGATTCTATTACATTACTTTTTTTAACGCCTGTTGAAGAAATCCCATACGCCAAAAATATAGATGCAATTATAATCACAGCATACGCTAAAATTGGTACAACTGGAAAAACAGATATAAATTCAGACCATGTGATTAACGTTAATCTTAACATATACCAACAAATAAATAATACTATTGGTATGCTAACAATAATCGGTGTTAATGCAAAAAACAAACCTTCTATCATCAACATTTTGTTTAATCCCTTTGGTGTTAATCCTACTGCCCGAAGCATAGCAAATTCTCTTTTGCGCAGTCTAAGATTATTAGAAATGGTAGAAAAAGCATTAATAATGCCAATTATTCCAAACATTATGGCTACAGAGAAAATACCAATAGAAACGGCTTTTTGAATCAGTTTGTCATTATTTTTTTCTTCGAGTAGACTCCATATACTAAAATCTTCGGATCCAAGATAAGAACTGCAAATTCGAGTTAGTTCTTTCTTCACACGTGGGCTAGCGCCATCACCAACCAATAAATCAATTGCCATACTACTAGATTCAAGCATGCGTTCTGGCATAAAATTACTAACTAGTTGCTGATAGGTTTTCATAGGAACTATATATGCTAAGCTGTATCCACCCATTTCTAGCTCAGAGGGAGAAATCTCTGTAACATGGCCCACTTGAGCATTAAATTTATAATTTGTATTCATATCATTTTCTATTTTTTCGTTTATTACTAGCTTATCGCCTTCTTTTATATTTAACAATGGTATTTTTTGCACAACTTTTGAATTCTCTGATACATAATTTGTGCTATCTAATAATACTCCTTTTGTCACACTATCCTTATAATATGATTCGTCATCAGCACCAATTTTTTCACAATACTTTTTAAAAGATTTATCGCTTAATCCAACTAAATTTGTTATAATTCTATGCTTTCCATTCTTACTATATATATTATGTTTGGAGGGTACCTTAGCAAATCCTCCATATTTAGCAAAAACATCTGACTCCTGTTTTGATGTTACATAAGTTGAAGTACGTACCTGTCTTCTAATGACACTATCTTTAACTTCAGGCAGAGAAGTAACTTCATTTATCATCTTATCACTTGGTTTATCAATCATTTTTAGGCTAATCTTCATATCATGAGTAGGTATTTCAGCGTTTTTAGAATTGACTAAATTGAAGATGGCTATAATGTTCATATACCCCGCTATTAAGATAAAACACATTGAAAGAGACAATACAGCCGTACGCAAAGCCTTTTTGTTAGCTGAAAATTGTGATATTGCTAGTTCACCTTCTATACCAAATATTTTTTTGATTATTAAGTGGGCTTTTTGTTTTTTTAATTTTACTTTGGTACTATTCTGACGTATTCCAGTAATAGCAGATACTTTCATCATTTTTCTTGCAGGAATATATGCTGAAACTAAAATAGTAATCAATGAGATTATGATGGAAAAACCAACTACTACCCATGAAAAAGAAACATATGCATTCCTATAATCTTCTGTAACACTAAGAATTTTATTAACTTTAGAAAACACAATATTACTAAATATATATCCTATCATGATACCAATTGGTAATTGAATAATCCAGAGTAAAAGTCCTTCATAGAGAACAGAAGACTTAATTTGCCTTGGAGTTGCTCCTAAACTTTTCAGAATACTTAGTTCCTTAATCCTGCTGTTAGCAGATAAAGAAAATGCATTATAGATAATAAGAATAAATGACCCCATAACTAGTAACATAATTGTTATTGCCATTGCTATCATCATAATGATTTGAGTGTTTGCACCACTTTTATCGCTAATCCCATATAAAGTTAATAAAGGCGTATTATACCTAACTGGATACTCTCCATGTTCATTTTTGGTTAATCCCGTAGATTTCGCAATCTGCGGTAATGTTTCATAGATTGTGCGAGGGTTCACAAAACGCATATAAACCGTAAGTTCATCTTCCGGCTTGATGCGCGAAGTATCCAAGTATCCCATGGCGATATATCCGGGGTATGCAGAACTCGCGGAAATATCCAATTCTCCAACTATGGTATATATATTAGTTTCTGTTGTCTTAAACTTCTCGCCTGATTGTTTGTAATCATTAGGTCTAATTAGTTCACTACCAAGCATTCGATTACCGGTAGGAAGAGTCAACTTATCGCCAATTTTATATGAAGGATTATCCGCGAAGAATAATTTTGATACAACAATTTCTCCGGATTTTTTAGGAAGTTTACCTTCAGTAAGAGTGTTTTTTAAACCCATGTCTAGCCAAAAATTTGTATTAGCATCTCTCAGTGATAGATACGGACGTTTTGTATTGGAAAGTTTAGCAGTAACCCACTGTCCTTTAATCATCGTGGATTCAACCTCGGGATTTTCTGTGACATATTTTAATTTATCACCAGATATAGGGTCGCCTAATTCCCCATTCCAATAACCTGTATTTTCAATTGTTGTGGTTAATTTTGTTTCCCATTTAGAATGTATAAATATACATAGTGAGCATAGAAGTGCTGAAGCAATTATAATAGCAACTAGTATAGAAATTGTATGTCGCTTATTCTTTTTCATATGGTTATATGTGTATTCATTCATAATTTTCATTTTTTAATTACCTCATCTGACACAATTCTACCATCCTCAATTGTAATCACTCTATCTGCTGATAATGCAATTTTTTCGTCATGCGTAATCAATATCATAGTCTGATTATACTCTTTATTTGAAACCCTCAACATCTCAAGAATAGCTTCTGTATTTGCTCTGTCAAGATTTCCAGTAGGTTCATCTGCTAGAATAATAGACGGTCTATAAATTAATGCTCGTGCTATAGCAACTCTTTGTTGCTGACCTCCTGAAAGCTGATTTGGTAGATGACTAAGCCTTTCGTTTAAACCAAGCATTTTTACAATCTTATCAAATTCTTCTTTTTTAGGTTTTTTACCATCCAGCAGCATAGGCAATAATATGTTTTTTTCTACATTTAGTGTAGGAATAAGATTATAAAACTGATATATTATTCCTACTTTCCGCCTTCTAAATAAAGCTAATTCAGTCTCATTCATTGATGAAATATCAATGTCATCGATATATATTTTTCCTTTTGTAGGGTTATCCACTCCCCCTAACATATGAAGAAGTGTAGATTTTCCTGATCCACTTGATCCAATTATTGCAACAAATTGTCCTTTGTTTATCCTCAAATTTAAATTATCCAATGCAGTTACCTTTGTATCACCCATTCCATAGGTTTTTGTAAGATTTTCAGTTCTTAATATTTCCAAAATATTCTCCCCCTCTTTAATAAGGCCTGCTATCATAACATTTAGTTATTTTAGTCCTTATTTTCTTCTAACCCCATTATATCTTTGTTAAGTGACCGTTCGGTGACACTGCTTGTCATTAATTCAAATAAAACTTAATTGTGAATCGCGCTCCCCCTGTTTTTTTATTTTCTGCTCGAATTTCACCATTTTGTTTCTTAACTATAGATTGAGCAAGAGCAAGTCCAATCCCTACACTATCTTTGGCTGAATTTTCGCCTTTGTAAAATCTAGTAAATAAATGTGGTATATCCTTTTTATGAAATCCTTTTCCATTATCTTCAATAATAATTTGTGTGCAAATAGGGTTTTGTTCATACACTATGGAAATTTCACCTCCACATGGTGTATGTTCTACACAGTTTTTAACAACATTTAAGATGACTTCATTGTTCCAATAAAAATCTCCCATAAAAGCTACATCACTATCCTCTTGAATAGAAAGTTGTTGCTCCTTTTTTTCTATCATTAAGATTAATGGCTCAACAGCAGTACATACCAATTCATAAACATTAATCCATTTACATTCTAATGTTAAGGTTCCTACATCTAGTTTAGAAAGTATTAACAATGACGAAACCAAATGATTAAGACGGTATATCTGAGCTGAAATACGCTCAATATACAAAGCATCCTCCCCATTTATAGGCCTATCATCTAATAATTCAATCATAAGTGACATTGACGTAAGTGGCGTTTTCATTTGGTGAGAAATATCTGCAAGGTAATTTGTTAATTTTTCTTTTTCTTTCCTTTCTTTTTCTCTGGTTTCTCTAAGAAGCACAACTGTTTTATATAGTTCATCTTCTAAAATAGAGAATTCGTCTTCTTTCTTCTGAGGATTTATTCTATAATTTCCTTCGTTGATAGCGTAAAGATATTCTGCAAGATTATCGATACGTTTACGCTTTATATGATTTAGACCTATCAGAAATCCTCCAAAACAAAAAAAGAGTAAAGTGATCAAAAACAAAATACCAACCGTAACTATATTAAAACTTTTACGATTATTATAAGAACCATATAAAAAATCTTCACTATATCCATAGTGCTCTAATATTTTTTTCCCTTTATTAATTTCTGTTATATTATTAGTTTTTAGCGATGATATCAATACTTGTTCAATATTAGGATCAGCCTTAACACCAAACGCTATAATCTGTGCTGCTTTTTCATAAAAAATCTTCTCTGTCTGCTTAAAAATGAAATTTCCAAATATAACACAAAAAAATGTTATACATAAAAAACTAATAAACATCCATACAGTAAATTTCTTTTTATTCATATCCCTCTTACTCATCCAACCTATAACCTATTCCTCTCACTGTTTTAATAATTGTATTATTCGTAAGTTTTTGACGAAGACGCTTTATAGCTACTGATAATGTATTATCATTTACAAATTCCCCATCGATATCCCACAGTTTTTCCAATAAAACCCCTCGTGTTAAAGTACGGTTTTTATTTTCTAATAGATGCCTAAATAGATTGTATTCACCAATTGTAAGTTCTATTTCGAGATTATTTTTATATACCTTTGTTTCTGATTTAATCATTTTAATATTCCCACACCATAGAACATCTTCTTGTATCTGCTGTTTTACAGTTCTCCGCAAAACAGCCAATATACGAGAATGCAAAACACTTAATTTAAAAGGCTTGGTTATGTAGTCATCCCCTCCAATATCTAGTCCTTTTACAATATCGCATTCTTCATCCCTAATAGTAAGAAAAATAATAGGAATGTCTTTAATTTCTTTTACATAGCGGCAAAAATCAAAACCTGACCCATCAGGTAAATTTAAATCTAGTAATATTATGTCAATGTCTGTTTTAAAAAGCTCTTTCCCTTTTTTAAAATTCTCTGCATGTATAACTTTATAACTGTTTCTCAATAAAAATGACTTTATACCTAAAGCAATTGTTTCATCATCTTCAATCAAAAAAATCTTAAGCATTCTCTAACCTCCTTAACCCTTACATTTAATAATCACACTATTTTTCTTTTCAACTTTCAAGTATAAATAATTTTTCTACCGTAGTGTTTAATAGTATAGCAAGGTTCATAGAACATAACAACGCACCAAGAAATTTCCTCACAATAATGACTCCATAATGTAAAAATTTTTTCTACAATTTTTTTTTAATACTAACCTAAACAAAATGTAAATAGTTTTATACTTTTGTTGATTGTGGTATAAAAATAATTTATAGATTAAGTGGCAGGATTCCCACCTGTTAGAATATACACCCTGTCGGGACGCACCGCGAATCGGTGCCATACCCCTAGTACATTTTAAAGCTATTATATTATATAAAAAAGCCATTCCCTTGCTAAAAACAAGTTAGTTAAATACATGAAAAAAGAGAGAAAATTAATCTCTCTTTTTATAAAATTCCATAACTTCTGACCTGCTAAATAATGTGCTTTTCTTTGATTTTTTAACAGGAATTAGCTTTGATTCTTTTAGTAACTGGCTGACGTATTGCCTTGACCTCCCAACAACATAAGTATGCCATATTCACTTTGCATATGCAAAGTGAATCGACAAAGAAATTTATTTAAATAATGTCGTAGTCAATTTCTTAAAGGATTATTATATTAAATAGAGAATTACTAAAGTATAATTTATGTATCTAAACTTGAAAAGGAATTGTCAAGGAAACAAAAGGTAGTAATAACAGAAAGAAAGCTAAAATAAAAGCAGTAAAATTACATAAAAAAATAGCTAATCAATAGCTGATGCTAGCTTCACAGAATTTAGAAGAATGTTAGAGTATAAAGCTAGATGGTATGGTAGAAAAATAATAATAGCAATGTAATAAAAGATATATTGTTAGAGAGGTTGGAATGACCTTGATAGCTTGAATAAACTTGTAGCATTAGCTATATTGATTGAGAGTTATAATGTAATTAAAAAAATATCTTGATTTGGAGTGAGTAAAGTGGAAAAAAGCAAAAGAACAATATACAATCAAAATTGGGAAGAAAAGAATAGGAAATATTCTAGTTATCTAAAGAGTAGGAGCAGTTGCAAATCATTTATACGCAATCATGCAACCATGGAAGACATGGAATCAATAGAGCAGTTAATTTCAGAAAGAAAAAAAATATTATCAGATGAAGGCGAGAACAGTTAGTGTTCTTGTCTTTTTTTTACTATTCTGAATGTTTGCAACGATATATAAGAAAATTAGTCTTAGTCCAATAGAAATTTTATCCTAGGATCATTTTTGACAAAATCAAGGGTTTTGTCTTTTTTAAATGCCCCTTTTACTAATCTTTCATATTTTTCTTTGCCCCAACTGTTGGTCACATTAAATTTCATATGCTTATATAGTTTTGACTTCATAGCATCATCCATGCTACTTGCTTCATTTACCATATTTATAATCATTTCTATAGCTTTATCTTTATCCTGTTTTTCTTTTGCATACCATAAATCTAACGAATATTTATGGTATGCTCCTAAATCAAATGCATCAGCTACCTTTTTAGCACGCTCTATGTATTCTTCTGCTTCACTAAATTTCTTTTCTTTATATGACAGATTTATCATTAGAGATAACGCCCCAAAGGTTTCATGAGCATTTTTCCTTAATTCACCCTCATAAATGCCATAAGCTTCACCAATTTTCCCGCTACTTTCATATAATAATGCCTGTTGAATTTTTTTATCCACCTCTACTTCTGGAATTTTATCTAATAATTCTTGAGCTTTTTTATACTCTTTTTTAGCCCTATACATTGCTGATAATTCTAATTTTGCCATAGAAGCTGTCTTTTCTTTACTACTTGTTGCTACAAGTTCAAGCCAAACGATGATTTTCCTTTCATACTTATCTTTTTCCTCAATTTGAGGCCCTAATAAATATATTCTTAATACTACTGATATCCAATATATCAACTCATCACAATTTGGATATTTTTTAATTAAATCACTGGCCTTTCCAAAAGCCTTTTGGAGTCCCTCTTTTGATGCCATTTCACCTACCTCTTTTGTAAGCTTTTTTACTTCTACATCTGTTAATTCCTCATCAAATGCCAATAATGTATTAACATCAATTTTTAAAACACGTGCAAGAGGTGCTAACAGTGCTATATCTGGGCATGATATTCCATTTTCCCACTTATTTACTGCTGGTGTACTTATATTTAAATAATTAGCAACTTGCTCTTGAGTAAGATTTTCCTTTTTTCTATAATTTCTAATAACCTCACTTATTCTCATAAAATTAACTCCTCCATTTTTTTGTACATTTAATTAACTTAGGACTTCGTTAATTAAATGATATCAAATCTATATAATTTAAACAATTGAAGAATTTTCATCTTTTATTCATAAAAATTAACTATTAGTTAATTTAATTTTCCTAATAAAAACATTTAGAATCTTACTTATGATACAGTATTTCCACTTGCAAGCATAGCCTTAACCATTTTATATCAATGGTTAAAGCTAAAAACAACCTCCGTTACTTATGATACGATTCAGCGTTCCTAATCATAATACTTTTTCGCCGTTAAGTCACCATATTTCTTAACTCAACAATACGCGAGTTAGCTAAAGCATTTGGTGCATACAATCCAGCTTCTAAAATAGCTTACTTTCTCCATAATATTGGAGTAATAAACCGAACGGAAATAGTAGCAACGTATTACCCAAAATATTCTTAATCCAAAATCTAAGACGTTTCAAAACTAAATATGTATACAGTTATTTTTGAAACATCCTAATAAATCTACCGAGTATTTACTACTTGGTAGCTTTCTAATATCTTTTATACTTAATAAATCAATAATTTTTCACTCCTGCTTACCTCTTTTTAATTCACCAAAATAATATGTTTACAAAAAACTGGTGCAAATTCTATTTGCACCAGTTTTTTAAGAACGAAATAGCATCTCCAAAATTTAACATTAGAAGTGAAAAAATAAGCATTTGCATTAAAACTTGTATTAAGTTTATATTTTTATTAAAGTGAGTTTTTTTAACTCCATAAGGGTTTTTGTGAATAAAGACATGGAAAGGGGTGTATAAAAAAAATATTACCACCATACCCATAAGATAATTTTTTGTTACATAGGATGAAGCTAGTATTAATACAAATGACATATGCAACCAGATCAAATATCCATAAAAAACCTGTTCTAAACAGAACCAGAAATATTTTACTATTTTACTTTTATCCATATAGTAAAAATCCCTCCTAACCATTAGTTTAACGTATAAATAACACTCTCTTATATTAACATTATATGGTAAATTTTAATATAGTTGTATGTCTCTGCTTGAATTCCAAATATTTCTTAACTATATGTTTAGGCATTAGTTAAGCTCCTGGTGGTCCAGGAGCTTTTATTTCTTGTTCCTTATAGGAGTAGTGCCAACTAAGCTGTCATGAAGTGCAAAACAGTTAAATTTTATTTAATGGCTATGTTAGACAATAATGATGATAATACATCTAAAATTGGCTTGTCCATTTAATACAAGCCAATAAACTTTTCCCTAATCATTATGAAATATAATATTTTATGATAGCTAAAATATTGTAAAAATACGATTAATGGATTATTTAAGGAGAACACGTATAGGCTACTAAAAATTATACTTATACATTCCTAAAAAATTTTGTAAATACAGAAACAAAGATTATAATTAATCCACTTAAGAATAAAAAAGTTGCTTCTCCTTTTTTATTCTTAATATATGAGGAATACCCATCTAATATACTCATGATACCTAATAATAGAAATACAATTGACATTGCAATTCCACTATTAATGATATTAAATATGCATAAAACTGATAATATAAGAGCAATTAATGAAATTAATGTCTTACTACCTTTTAATTTTTTCAACTTATTACCTCCCAATAAAATAATATTCTAAACTAAAAACAATTGTTTACTAAAAAATACTTTGTTTATATACTAATTATATTAGAATTTCTTAATCAAATGTCACATTTAAGCTCTTATTTCAATTCATATAGGAGAAATTTCATACTCTTACGTATACTCTAGCTTTACCTTGCTTCCTCCCTGTCCCTGCTCTGACGGCGTAACTATTAGTTTTACAGGCACTCTACTGCGAAGCTCCTCCACATGACTTATTATTCCCACAGATAATGTACTTGAATGAAGTTTTTCAAGTGAGTTCATTACTACTTCTAGAAGATTCGTGTCTAGTGTACCAAATCCTTCATCTAAGAAGAAGAACTCTAGTGGAGCACTCCCTTTTAACTGAATTTGTGAAGACAGCGCAAGCGCAAGACATAGTGAAGTTAAGAAGGTTTCTCCACCGGACAATGTATTGGTTTCACGTCTTGTTCCTCCATTAAAATCATCCCTCATTACAAAGGCTCCATCAGAATCAAGCTCCAATGCGTAACGTCCTCTTGTTATGTCTTTTAATCGTTTTGAGGCTTCCATAGATATGTATTTTAGCTGCTTCATAGCTACATATTCCACAAATTTATTCCCTTGAATTAACGTGTCAATTTCTCTTAAAAGACTAAGCTTGTGTTCTATAGCGCTTCTCTTTATTATAAGGTTTTTAACTTCTAGTAGCTTTCTTTCCATTTCCTCAAGGGCCCTATATTGAGCTCCTATTGCTTTGGTTTTTTCTTCTAAAATCTTCCCAAGTACTTCTCTTTTTTCTTTTACCTCTTCAAAGAGTGTAGCGTCTATTTCTTTTCCATTAAGTAAATTTTCTACTCTTTGTAAATTATCTATTATGCTACGTTTAGATTCTTCATACTGTTTTATTTCTTTTTCAATTAGTAACAAGTCTCCTCTTGAAATTAAATAAAGACAAGCTATTTCAGCATTTTCAAAGGAATTTTCTTTAAGAGCTATGTCTAATTTTTTTTCTCCATCTTCTAGCATCTTTAAAAGCATTTCGCTTTTGTTTTCTTCACTGGTTTTTTGAGTGTCTAATCTTTGCTTTTCTATATTTTCTTTTTCTAAAATATCTTTTAAACTAGCCTCAATAGATGTTATATCCTTTATTTCATTTTTCACCTTTTCTATTTCAATTTTAGGTGTACGATCCATCTCTTGTGTAAATCCACAGAGTTCAACTATTTGGATAGTCAAACGGTCTATTTCTGCCTTCTTTTCCTTACCGCTGGTTTCTATTTCCGTTTTTGAAGTGGTAAGATCCCTTAAGCACTTGTCTACGTCAGATGCTTCCTTTTCTAATGTTACTAGCTCTACTCGAAGCTTCCTTGCCATGGCAGTTAGTTTTATTACCTCATTGTCTATATCTTTAAGTTGCTGAATTTTTTCCTTTATGGATACTGATGTTATACTACCACTTTGATTTTGCTTAAATGAACTCTCCTGATTAAGCAAATCTACTTTTAAAAGCTCATGCTTTTCGCGTAGCAATTTTAATCTGCCTTCTGCAATAGACAACTCTTCATCTATTACTATTAGCGCTTCGTTTTCTTTTCTTAAACCTTCTCCAAGTTTTACTTCTTCCATATCTACTTTGCTTTTTTCATCACGTAGCTTATTTAGCTCTAAGTCTATCTCAGTTTTTTGCTTGTTGTAGACTTCTAAGTTTTCCTTAAATTGAATTAATGAGGATTCTCTTGCATCTTTCTCGCGGCGAAGCTCCTCAATGTTTATGTCGTGAAGCTTAACATTAACTATTTCTAATTGGCTATTTATATACTCCTCATCGCTTATTAACCTCACAAGTTTTATTTGCTCTTTTTGATAATCTTTAGATAAATTTTCTAAGTTTAACTCTCCACTTTGCTTTAAACTCTTCTTAGTTTCTAAACCAGTATTCACTATTAGCTCTGCTACTTTTGGATGATGCTCCGACCCACACACTGGGCATAGTCTTGGCTTACCAAGTTCGTCTCCCTCTTTTAAACTAGAGGCTAAAACTGCTGCCATGTTAGCTTGTTCTATTTCCTTTATCTCACCTTCTATAATTTTAAGCTGAGCTTTCACACTTTCTATAGATTCTTCTGCATTTTTTAGATTTAACCTACCTTTTTCGGTTTCAATGTTAATATTTCTATATTTCCCTTGTAGTTCACCCTTTATTTTATGGTTTTCTACAGCTTTCTCTAGGGTATCCCGTAGCGAACTATAGGCCTCCTGTTTTTCTAGCAACAAATTATTATCTCCCGGGAAATTATTTGCTATTTTCTTACTTTTTTCTTCTAAAAGAACTAGTTTATTTTGTTTGCTTTCCTTAAGTATAATAGCTTCTCTATGCATTAACTTTGTGGTATGTGCACCCTTCTTTAAATCTTCCCCTTTTTTCTTAAGCTCTTGTACATTTTTCGTTGCGGCCGAAACTTCTAGTTCACTGTTATAGGCATTATACAATTTTTCTCTATATTCTGGTGGTATTTCTATTCCACTTAGTTTTTCTTCAGTAACGCCCAATTGATTTTCTATTTTCGACTTATTGGTAACAATAATTGCACTTTTTAGATTTTTCTCACTTATATTGCTTCTAATCTCTTTATGCTGTTTTAAAAGGATATCTTTTTCCCCCGCTAGATAGCTTATTTTCTCTTCAATATTCGTAGCTTGTTTAAGACTTACTTCCTTTTCAATTAAAATAGGAAGTTTATTGTTTTTATCAGTCCACGCTTTATCATAAGAAGTTTTTGTAATATTCAGCTTTTGACATACAACTAAAAAAGCACTGCTTAGTTTTTGAAGTGTATCCTTGTTTATCGCTAATCTTTTTTTAGTTTCATATACATTGTCAATATAGGGTTTTACATTTAATGCTGAACTTCCCCTCGTAAATTTTTCTTTTTTATTTTTTATTTCTGGTACTTGTTTATTTAAGTCAGCTTCTTTTTTTACATACTGGCTTTTTTCTTGTTGTAGCTCCCAGATAGTTTTATATTCCTCGTACTCTTTATCCACAGTTTTTTTATCAGCCTTAATTTGTTTTTCTTCCTGCTTTAAACCATCTAGTACGGATTTTATTTCATTATGGCCTTCTTCACCTACATCTTCATATCCCTTCATTTCCCCCTGAATCATAGTTTGAGTCTTTAGGTTTTCATTTCTAACTGATCTTATTTTTTCATAAAGCTTGGTACCGTATTTTTCTAAGGCAAATATTCGCTCTAGCATATTTCTTCTTTCTTTTCCTGTAAGCTTTAAAAATTCATTGAATTTACCTTGAGGTAACACGACTGACCTTGTAAAATCCTCAACTTTCAGTCCTATTATTTCTATGATTTTCGTGTCGATGTCCTTTGGTCCTTCTGCTAGTACCTTGTTTTCATCAGCATTTTCCTTATTTATTTCTATAAGCCTTGCATAAGCAGTTTTGAAGTTTCCAGTTTTTAATCTCTTTATGCTTCTTTCTGCTCTATATAGTTTTCGGGTTTCCCCTAGTCCTATTTCAAAATCGAAGCTTATTTCTACAACATTTGTTTCTGTGTTTACAAACTCTTTGGTGTCTCTGGATACTTTTCCATAAAGAGCTATGGTTATCCCATCTAAAATTGTGGATTTACCACTAGCTGTTGGACCGAAGATACCGAAAAGTCCTTTTTCCGTAAGTTTTGAAAATTCAATAGTTTGTTGCTGTACAAACGAATTTAGCCCCTTTATTTTAAGATTTACTGGTTTCATCTTTGGGTTCCTCCTCTTCATCTAATGCTATGTTTAAAAATAATTCCATAATTTCATCCGATGGCTCTAGCCCACCTTTTGCCTTTGTAAAATATTCTCTAAACATTTCCTCCATGGATTTTTCCCTTAGGCTTTCCTCTAAATCTGCTTCGCGTTCTATCCCCTCAAGTATTGGCTCTATGGAAACTATATCAGGTCTAAGTCTTTTCATTTCTTTTATGTTTTCGGTGCTTATTATTTCTTTTGTCTTTATTTCAAGGTATACCCAAATGTTTCTTTCGCCCTCACTTTTGCATTTTTCTATCGCTTCCTCGGTGCTGTTACATTTCCATACTTCTATAGGCTTGTAGTTTCTAAACATTATTTGTGAGACTTCCGCTTCGCCCCCAGCTTTAACATCTACGAGGTACGCTCCCTTGCTATAGTTTATTTCGCTTTTGCTATATTGAATTGGGGATCCGCAGTATCTTATCATCCCCTTAGTTCCTGGCACTTTCTGTGGTCTATGAAGATGACCCAAGGCTGAGTACTGAGCTTTCTTTGGGAATTTAGATGGTGAAACTGAAAGACTTCCCCCTAGTTGTATACTTCTCTCTGACCCACTTTCCTCTCCACCCATAACATAGAGGTGTGACACTGCTAGGTTTACAGTATCTTCCCTATATTTATCAGATATATTTTCAAACAGTTCTCCTATTCTGTCAGAATAGCTTTTTTGCCTCTCTTCATCATTAATCTCTATTGAAAGTACTTCATTTAACCTTTTTTCACTTGGATAAGGTAGTGTTATAATAACTGCTTTTTCCCCTCTTATACTAAGCTCTAAGTACCCCTCGCCGCTTTCTATTATTTCAAAATCACACTTTCCGTCATTGTTAAATTCTCCAAATACGCCTTGCCTTGCTATACTCTTTGGTTCCCCTAAAAGTACCACCCCATGACCGTATGCAAGAGGGCTCGGTGCAACTAATCTTTCTGGATTATCATGGTTACCTGCCACAACTAACACTGCAGTTTTCCCGCTACTTGTTATATCCTTAAGTGTGCTATAAAACATTTTTTCAGCTCTTGCTGGTGGATTTCCATTGTCATAGATATCTCCAGCTATAAGTACTAAATCTATATTGTTTTTTTCAACTATTTCTATAAATTCTTCTAGAAATTCTTCCTGTTCCTCTAGTCTACTGTATTGCTCTAAAGTCTTCCCCAGATGCCAATCGGAGGTATGAAGTATCCTCATTTGTATCTCCCCTTTTTTAGGTTTTTCAGTTTCGCAGAAGATTATTTAACTTCTACGGCTTCATCGTTACTGAATAAATATAGGTAACTTTCTTTAACTTTTTTCCCAAGTGTTGCTTCAATTGCCTTTGCATAATAATCTAGCTGAGATTTATATTTCTCTATTAAGAGATTTACATCTCCATTTTTTAAGGAGTCTGTTTTATAATCCACTAAAACTATCTCTCCATTTTCCTCAAAATAGCAGTCTATTATTCCTTGAAGCATTATTTTTTCCTCTCCATATATTTCGATTGGGAGGTTTTTATCTATATCTGTTGACTTAATTTCCATATGGAACGGTATTTCTCTTTCTAAAGCTTTTTGATTATAAGCTTTTATCATTCTTTGTCCAAGATCTGTTTTAAATAACTTTAATAATTTATTGACCCGGACGGATTTGCCCTCTTCTTTTGAGATTAGCAATTTTTCAACGTAAGTCTCAATTTGTAATCCTATTTCACTTGTGGTTGCCACTTTAGTTAAATCTAATCTTTGCACCACTGCATGCATAGCGGTTCCTTTTTCTGCGGGGGTTAATCCCTTCGCCTCTTCTAGGAATTTGGGCTTATTTATAAGTTTTGGCTGGTACATATTGTTTGAATCGCCTTCCGTAATTTCTGCATTAAATTTTCTTTTAATCTCTGTTACTGTAAGTACTGTAGGCATTTTTGTGGACATTTCGTATTTATAAATAAATCCTAGCCTTTTTTCTATTTCAAAGATGAACTTCTCATCTGTAGGTTCTTCCTGAAGTGCTGTTAGCTTTTCCTGTGAGCTAACAGTAATTTCTTCTTCATAATTGTCGTTTTTCTTTATGTTTTCTCTATTCCAGAACCTTACCGTAAAGCTTGCAGGATGACTTAATAAATTCGTTGTACTATCATCTATTTCTATTAGTTCACGCAATGGTTTTCCGTCTGCATGCCTTATTATCGCCGGCACTATCCAATCTAAATAGCTTTTACCTTTTAAAATTTCATATTCTCCTAGCTTTTCACTATTCTCTTCTAAACTAGAACTCATTCTAGTTAAATTTCTCTCTGTATTTCTCATTGACCCAGTTATTATTAGCTTTTCCTTCGCTCTTGTTAAAGCTACATATAGTACCCTCATTTCCTCTGCAAGACTTTCTATCTTTATTGTCTTTTTAAGCGCTTGTTTTAGAACTGTAGGATAAGAAATTCTTCTAATTGGATCAACAAAATCTGGGCCATAGCCTAATTCATGGTGAAATAATATACTCTTATTTATATCCATTAAGTTAAAGTTTTTTCCCATGCCACTTAGAAATACTACAGGAAATTCTAGCCCTTTACTTTTATGTATACTCATTATCCTAACTACGTTTTCATTTTCCCCTAAGGTTTTAGCACTGCCCATGTCTCCACTACTTATTTTTAACTTGTTTATGAAATTTATAAAATTAAACAGTCCCTTGTAACTAGTTTCTTCATATTGCCTTGCCCTTTGGAAAAGCACTCTTAAATTCGCTTGTCTTTGGGTTCCTCCTGGCATGGCTCCTATATAACCGTAATAACCAGTGCTAGTATATAAGTGCCATATGAATTCATCAATGGGCATATACGTGCAAATTTCTCTAAAGTGGTTTAATTTTTCAAGGAATTTACCGAGTTTTTCTGATTTTTTAGTGCCTTCTAAGTTTACCATTGCTTCATAAAAACTTACTTCCCTTTGACCTACTCTTATATCTACCAGTTCCTCTGAGGTAAACCCTCCTATTGGAGAACGGAGAACTGCTAGCATAGGAATATCCTGTCTTGGGTTATCTATAATTTGAAGTAAACTCATGATTATTTGAATTTCTATGGTACTAAAATAGCCTGTGCCTGTATCTGCATACACCGGTATGTCTTCTAGCTTCAATTGTTCTAAAAATGAGGGTGCCCAATTTGAGGTGGCCCGAAGTAATATTACAATATCCTTATATTCAACGTATCTATAACTTTTTATTTTTTTGTCATAAATTTTAAAAGCTTTTTCATCTTTATGTAGCATTAATTCTTTTATTCTTTTTGCAACAATTCTAGCTTCTAATTCAATATTTGTAGGGGTTTCATCCTCATTTGTTTTGCCATGTCCCTCACCTTCAATTCCATTAGTTGTTAACCGTCCCTCATCTTCGACCTCTTCACCTTCGTTTTCTTCTCCTGCATCTTTAACTTCCTTTTCAATAAGATGTAGCTCCACTGCTCCGCCTATTACTCCAGGACCTTCAAGTTCATCAAAGTGAGCTCCTAAATTCAACGCTTCCTCATCTGTATAGTCAAGATCTCCAATGTTTTTGCACATTATTTGTTTGAAGATATAATTTACTGCATTTATAACCGGTCCACGACTTCTAAAATTTTTGTATAGAGTTATTTTTCTGGTTTTTTCGCCGTCAATTTTTGAATAACTATTATACTTTGCTAAGAAGAGCTCTGGCCTTGCCTGCCTAAATTTATATATACTCTGTTTTACGTCTCCTACCATGAATACATTTGGGAAACCTATTTTTTCTCTTGAGATTATATTTAATAGAGTTTCTTGCACCATGTTGCTATCCTGATATTCATCTATCAAAATTTCTTCGTATTTATTTCTTAGCCCAACTGCTACTGCGGAAGGTTCTGGTTTTCCCTGAGCGTCTATTACTATTTCCCCCTCTTCATTTTTTTCCATCAAAATGTCAAGGCAGTAGTGCTCAAAATCATTGAAATCTATAATTGAACGTTCTTTTTTCTTTTCTCTATATTTTTCCTGTAAATCTATAACAAGCTGAGATAGTTCACGCATTTGTGGATACAATGTTTTTATATCTCTTAAAGCCGTTTCTGAATTTGCATTCATTATTTGCTGCCCCAGTTCCCCTAATTGTTTCTTAACCTTATTTCTTATCTCTTGTACTACCTTTTGTTTTTCCTTATCTTTGCAGGCTTTTATCGTTGTTAGTTTTGGGAAGCTTAAATTTTCAAACGCTTCTGCTAAGCTTTCAAAACAATTGCTTTCAGCGCTTATTAAATCTGCAATTAACTCTAAATCTGATTTGAACACTTCGTAATATAATGCTATAGCTTCATTGTTTTCTATGATTTTCAATGCTTTAATCATTACTTTTTCAATGCCTAGTAGCTCTATTTTAACATCTTCCATTAAAACCTTTGCCCAAGGGGTATCACTAAAACTATACCCATCTTTTATGTTAAAATCCTCTGCAGAACCCCGTAGCCATTTTGTTGGATTTGTAGAACTCATGGCAAAATTATAAAGGCTTAACACTATAGACTTAAGGCCTAAATCTTCTTTATTATTACTATAGGCTTCAACAAGTTTTAAGAAACTAGAATCCTCGATTAGATTTATAGAGCTAGTATCCTTTTCTACAAATAAATCGCTATCTTCATCTTCGGTTTCATTTTCATCATTCATTTCTACATATCTATCCTCAAATAGTTCCTCTAGAGCTTCTTGTTTTAAAAGCACTGCTTCTGTTGCATCTGCTATTCTAAAATTAGGGTCTAAATCTACTATATGAAAATTGCTTCTAATAACCTCAAGGCAGAAGGAGTGAATAGTTGTAATGCTGGATTTATTTAATAAGGTTAACTGTCTTTGCAGTAGTTTACTTTGTGGATTTTTATAAAGTTCCTTTGAAATAGCCGCAGCTATTCTCTCCCTCATTTCGGATGCCGCCGCGTTCGTAAATGTAACCACTAATAACTTATCTATATCTGTAGGCCGATCTTCATCTGTTACTATCTTTATTATTCTCTCAACTAGTACCGCTGTTTTACCTGAGCCTGCCGCTGCAGCTACTAGAACGTTGCAATCGCGAGTATAGATAGCCTTTTTCTGATCCTCTGTCCATGAAACCCCTGTTTTTACATGTTTAATTTCATTCTCACTCTTTAACATTACTCCTCATCCACTCCGATCTCTTGAGTCTTTACACTATTTTGCTCAATTTCGACTGACGATAAGAGTTCCCATATTTCCTTGTCTCTCTTATCTTTTATTATCTTATAGGTATTTTCCTTTAATGTAGGATCAAATTGGCAAATAGCCGTGTATTCACAGTAAGCACAAGGTGTAGCATCTTTTTTCTTATATGGCTTTATGTCTATTTCTCCACTTAACATTTGTTCACAGGTGCTTATTAGGTTTTCCTTTACATGGCGGAGTAACATTTCAAACTGCTCCTTAGTTGCAACTGATGATCTTGAGCCTAACTTCCCATCCTTTTTTATAGATGCTGGGACAACTAGAGATGCGCCTTCAATATTTCTATCCATTTCCCTAATTATCTTAGTATCTGCTAGCAGTAACCCCTTCATTTTTAAAGCCTTCATTATTGCTTTTTCCAGTTCTTCTTCATCTAAATCATTTTTAGCTTTTATTACTGGGTCATCTATTTTAAAGTACAAAATACCTGCTGGGAAAATTGGCTCCTCTGAAATTTCGTTTTCTTTAGAAATCGCTCTTTCACTTTTAAGCATGGCGTCTAAATACGTCAATAGCTGTATTTGAAGTCCGTAATATACATCGGATAGTTTAAAATCCTTATTTCCAGATTTATAATCTATTATCCTGTAAAATTCTTCTCCTTCATTAATTAACTTATCTACTCTATCTATTCTACCAACTAGATTTACTACTTCCCCTGTGGATAGTTCTACTTTTATTGGTGGATAATCTCCATCTTCAAATCCAAAGGATACTTCATAGCCAAAGGGTTCAAATCCACTGTTTTTCATTTGCTCAACTATCACCATAATAGTTCGTTTTAAAACTCTTTTTAACCGCTCTGTAAAGTACTTGTACCTTGGGGTACTGTTCAATATATAGCCACTTATGCCTTCCTCTGCTTCTTTTTCTACAATACTTGCTATATTTTTTTCACACCATTCACGCTGAAGGTCCGCCCATTTTATTTCATTTTTATCCACAAGCTTTGAAAAATCATCAAGTACACTGTGCATAAAGCTACCTAAGTCTGGAGATGAAAATGTAAAAGTTTTTCGCTCCTTAGCTTTTAGGCCATATTGCACAAAATATGCAAAGGGACATTCTTCATATTTTTCTATTCTAGATACGCTAAAATAATTTTTGTCTCCATAAAGTAGTTTTACTTTTTCTTTCTCAAGCATTTTCATTTCATTTTTGTAGTCAAATCCCTGAAACATGGTGTTGCTTTTTTCTCGCCATAAAGGGTCCTTTTGGTACCACTTATAAATCTCAATCCAAAGTGGCGATATAACTCCCTCCGCTAAATATTTTCTTAGATAAAATATCAGCTCGTTAAATGTTGGAACTTTAGCACACAGCTGCTGAATATCATTCGTTTCTTGTAGCCTTTCACTAAACTGAGTTATATTGCTCTCTTCTATTAGACCTTTGAATAAGGCGTTAAACCTAGATATTATAATAGAAGGTCTTAACGTTTTGCCTTCATAATCTGCAATAGGATAACTTATATTTAAATATTTACTTGGGATGGTTATTGTAGCATAGATTAAATACTGCTCATTAAACACCTCAGTTTTTGTGTCATTTGCAAGTTCTAATGCATTTTCTTTTAAAATCATTCTATCATTGTCCGTTAATATTCCATCTTCCTTGTTTGCCATTGGGAATACTCCATCATTTACCCCTATAATGTACAGTGCACTTATATCATGACTTTTTATGCGCTCCACGCTGCTAATAGTTACTCCATCTAGTGCAGGTGGAATAATTCCCATTTGATGTTTACTAAATCCCATGGATAGTACTTTTACAAAGTCCTCAAGGGATAGGGTTTCATTGCCAAGGACTTCCACCATCTGATCTAATAGTTCCATAACTAAGTTCCATATTTTACTATACTCGGTAACGAGCTCTTGCGCACCTTCCCTTTTGAAATTTTCTATCCACTCCTCTATTGTTTTATATATATTTATAGTTTCTAGAAATTCAAATAAAGTTGTGCATATTTTTTTTGTGGTACATCCGCCTTTTAATTTTTCTTTGAATTGTAGTAGTGGATTTATGACTTTCTCTCTAGTATCATTTAAAATTTTAATAGTGGCTTCTATTCTTTCAGCTTTGTCCTCAGGAGAACCTGCAACTTTTTCTACAGGTTTCTCTGCACTTTGTGATGCAGCTTCGTCTATGCCAGCTTTATCATTATAGTAGTCTCTAAAATAGTATTCTATTTTCTCCTGCCATAGATCAGGTTCTGTCCATTTTCTTTTGCCCTTTATGCCCGCTGCTATTACGAAGTTTTCTAGTATGTCTATATGCTGCTTTTCTATATCTAAAAGCCCTGTTTTAAGATACCTAAACATTGCCTCATAGCTAAAGTTCTTAGTGAAAATCTCAACGACTCCGGTTATTAGCACAATTAAGGGGTTACTTGTTATATCCTTTTTCTTATCTATAAATAATGGAATATTATATTCTGTAAATATGGCTTTAATTAACTTTTCATAGGAGGGTAAGTCTCTTGTTACTACTGCTATTTTATTAAATCTTATATTCTCATCACGGCATAGTCTTAAGATATCCTTTGCCACGTGTTCCACCTCGCAGTATCCATTAAGAGCTTTAAATACCTTTATGTTTTCACATTTCTCAGTACTTGGTGTATATGGGAATGCAAAATAATTTTTTTCAAGAAAAGATAGTTCATTATTGTTTTTAAATTTATATTCTTTATTACCTTCCAGCTCTATAGGTGCTTCGATACTTGTCCCACTATCCTCTGCTAAACTTAAAAGCTTATTTTCTGTAAACTTAATGGAATAAAATGCATCAGATTCCTCCATACATTTTGAATGCTCTGAACTTTTTAATGGAAGCGTTATATTTATCCTCCTAGCTTTTTTATATAGCTTTTCGAGTATTCCATACTGTTGTGGTGTAAAGCCTGTAAACTCATCGATCCAAAACTCAGAACCATCAAAAATATTGCATTCATCAAGGGCACTATTTAAGCGTGTTAAATCGTCATCTGGATCCACATAGTTTTTATTTAAAATATTATCAAATTCTCCGTATATAAGAGATAAATCCATTATTTTATCTACTAGCAAGGTGTTTTCCCCTAAATTGCCTAATGTCTTATTTAAATCTTCAACAGAAACATTATATTTTTTAAACTCTGTAATTGCAGAAGCTACATTATCTACAAAGCCTTTTTGTCTAGCCGCTCCTTTAAATACCTTGAGTTCATCTTTCTTTTTTTGAAGTATGCTATGAATAAGCATTGCCTTTCCTGAAGTATCCATAGGTTTACGGGTTATGCCTCCAACCTCGCTAAACACTTTGTACGCTAATCTATTAAAACTAAGTACTTGGACGTTCTTTATTCCTGTAGATCCAACTACTTTTATAAGATTTTTTTCAGCTTGAAAGGAAAATTGTTCTGGCACCAAAAGTACTAAGGGTTTTTCGCTCTCGGCGGTACTTCGTTTTTCTATGTCCTCTAAGCAGAACGTACTCTTCCCTTTTCCAGCTCCTCCGTATATAAATCTTAAACTCACAAAAACACGTCCTTTCTTTTAATTTATTATATATAATTTCCCCACATAGTTCGTTTTGTATTTATTATATTATACCATGCGGGACATATTAGACTTGAATGTTTAAAGATATTTCAGAAGCAAAGTCTCCCATTTCTATAAGTTTGAGTACCTACTATAAGTAGGAGTTACTTGCCCTAACAAATAGAAAACTTCAGTGGTAGTATACCACTACTTCTGAAGTCGTCAATTTATCTTCTGCGAATCTGTTGAAGCGACCCAGGAGATGATTTAACCACATAATAACTTAAAATATTTGTATATTAGGCAAAATTAAATTAACTGACGAAAAAGATTGAAATATATAATTATTATACATATTATTCATATAGCTGCATTTATTTTGTCATTCTTTTACATTCTTATATAAACGCAACCCTTTAACGCAATTTTCAGTACATTTTTATATAAATGCAACCCTTTACCGCAGTTTCAGTATATTTTTATTACATATATGTTTAAATATGTTTAAATATATTTAAATACAAGAAAAAAGGGTCTAAAGATGAAATCTATAAAACATCAACTAATTATCATTGCTATATTAATTTTAGGAATACCATTTTTTATATCAAATTTAATTTCTGATTATTACGTGTCGAATCAATAAAAAAAAGATGGGCGATTTAAAACTTGAAGAATTGAAAAATATAGTTAAAAAATATAGTGCTAAAAATAGTTATGCTTATGTAATAGACTGAGAGAGGTTTTAAGTAGTTGCTGAGGAAGTAAGAAGACTTGCAGAACAATCCGTGAAACTGTAAATAACATTCAATATGGCGCGGATGGAGAATTTGTAAGCTCCATGTCAGATGAAATTGCACAAGCATCACAAAATCAAGCACAGCTTGCACAAAAACTTAATGAGTTGGTTCAAAAATTTAAAATTTAAAATTTAAAGTTTAGGGTCACTTGGCACACTTAGAATTAACATATACTAAAATTGGCTTGTCTATTTATTACAATCCAATAATTTCCCACTAATAATTATGAAACATAATAGACGTGTAAATTACCTATTTTAATTCCTTTTCACTTAGAGCATCAATATAATCTTTGCCTTCTTTGAGCCCTATTCCAGTAGCCATTCTATATTTTTTAATTGCTTTGATATTTTTGCCTTCTAAAATAAGGCTTTTTAATTCAGCCATTGTTTCATCTGACACACGCATTTCACCCGGCAGTCCTATTTCACTCGGAATACCAACTTTATCCGCAATCATATTTAAAGTTCTCTTCATTTGCGCAATTTCAACTCGCATCATACTAATAGTATTTGATGTACTTGATATATTTAACACTACTCCCGCTACTCCCGCTACTATAAGTACCAAAATAAATGTATCACTCATAATTTCACTCCTTTCAACTTTGTCATAATATTGCATTTATGCATAATAAACTATGGTTTATTTGCCTACTAATCATAATGCAAATTATAAGCAAGCGTAACCTAGTAATATTTGTAAATTAGATATCTTTAAATTTAAAAACCACTAAAATTGGTTTGTCTATTTCCGACAAGCCAATAAATTTTCCCACAATAATTATGAAACAATATAAAATATTGTTTATTTTATCTTCTTAAGTTTCAGATTTAATATAATCTGATTCATAATTGATAAAATACCAATTACAATACAACTAATATTATTATTTTTAAAAGTGTTAGGGAATGCTGCAAATAAAAACACCCAAATTATAAGCATTACTCCTAATGCTATGTCACTTGTTCCAATTATTTTAACTGCACTTGTATAATTTTTATTTAATTTCTCCTGAAATTGAGGACTAAAAAACACCTTGAATTTCAAACTATATTCATTAATTTTTTTAAAAACATTATAGTTTAAGCTAAAACCTAGCCCAACAAAAATTAATGATATTATAATCACTACTAAATTAATCATCTCCTGCGGAGCTGCATATTAACGACTTCAGAAGGGTATTTACACTCCCACTGGAGTTTTATTTTTGCTAGAGTGATTAACTCTCACTTATAAAAATTGGAGACTTTCCTTCTGAAATGTCATTAAATATCCTCATACTGAAATTCCCCTTCTCAATTTATTAATTGTTGCATCTATACAACTATTGATATTCCATTTTAAATTTATCATGAGACTTTATGGTACAAGTATAACTGTAAATTCATTAGGGATAAATCTAGTTGTATTTAGGAATCCATGCAGTGCAGCCGAATGCATTCAGCACAATGCATGGATCCCTTTAATATATTATATGTTTCTTATGTTTATTTTGTACTTTGAAGTTTTTCCATAATTATATCTTTCATTTCTACCAATTTTTCTTCTGCAGCTTTTAAAGTTTCTCCCTTTGAGTACATGTATATTTTAATTTTTGGTTCTGTACCTGAAGGTCTTACAGCATACCAGCTCTCATCATCAAAGTAGAATTTAAGTACATTAGATACTGGAATTCCACTAGATTCTTCTGTACCATTAATTACGTCATAAGCTTTTTCTATATCGTAATCTATATATTTAGTAAGCTTCGCAGTGCCTATTGTCTTTGGATTATCTTTTCTGTATTCTTCCATCATTCTAGAAATTCTTTCTTGTCCTTCTATGCCTTCTAGAACTAGAGATATTAGGTTTTCTCTATAATATCCAAATTCCTCGTATATCTCATTTAATATATCTATTAGAGTTTTCCCTTGTGATTTATAGTAGGCTGCAGCTTCACATAAAAGCATGGAAGATATCACTGCATCTTTGTCACGAACGAAAGTCCCAGCAACATACCCAATGCTTTCTTCGTATCCAAATATAAATTCATGGCTATCATCTTTCTTAAAATCATTGATTTTACCACAAATATTTTTGAATCCTGTAAGTACTTCGAAGGTTTCCACGCCATATTTCTTAGCTATTTGCCTGCCTAAATCCCCTGTTACTAGCGATTTTACTATGGCCGCATTGCTAGGAAGCGTGCCTTTTTCTTTCATCCCTTCTATAACATATTTTATTAATATAGCCCCTGTTTGATTACCATTGAAAGCAACATATTCTCCATTTTTATCTCTGACCATTATAGCAAGTCTATCGCAATCCGGATCTGTAGCTATTAATAACTCTGCCCCTTCTTTTTTACCAAGTTCCTGGGCATATTTGAAGGCTTTTACATCCTCTGGGTTTGGGTATCCAACGGTTGTAAAGTCTGGATCTGGGTTTTCTTGCTCTGGCACTACTATTATATTAGTAAAACCTCTTTCCTTTAGTACTCTTCGTACAGGCATATTTCCAGTACCATTTAGAGGTGTATAAACAATTTTTATATCTTTATCTATGTTATCCCTTAAAGCTAGTCCCTTTACTTTCTCCATATACTCATCATCCATTGCTTTCCCGAGCATTACTATTAATCCTTTTTCCTTAGCTTCCTCAAGATCCATGATTTCTATGGTACTAAAATCTGTAATGCTCTGAATTTTTTCTGTTATACCATTTGCAGTAGATGATAAGATCTGGGCACCATCTTCCCAATATACCTTGTATCCGTTATATTCTTTAGGATTATGGCTAGCAGTCACAACAATTCCTGCAGCGGTACCTAACGTTCTTACTGCATAAGATAGTTCTGGAGTAGGCCTTAATTCCTCAAATAAATAAGCCTTTATTCCATTTGCTGCTAAAACTTGTGATGCTGTAGCTGCAAATTCAAGTGAAAAATGTCTGCAATCATAAGCTATTGCTACACCTCTATCCATATATGCTTGTCCATAACCTTTAATATAATCCGCAAGCCCTTGCGTTGCTCTTGAAATTATGTATAAATTCATTCTATTAAGTCCCGCACCTAATTTTCCTCTTAGACCTGCAGTTCCAAACTCTAAGTCCATGTAAAACCTATCTTGAATTTCATTATTGTCTTTTGATATTGCCCTTAATTCTTCTCGAGTCTTTTCATCAAAATATTTATTATTTAACCATTCTTCATATTTTTTTATATAAGTCATTTTAACTCCCACCTTCCAAATAATTACCATTTGATAACATTATACATTACTTCCTATTCATTTTAAACAGCTAATAACAATTTTTAGGATAAATTTTACATATAGTATAAATATCTGTAACAACTTATCCTTTTGCACATATAATATATTAGGATACCTTAATGGCACTTCAGAATGAATTCCTCCTTGGATCCAATTGTGCTTATTATTATTTCAACAATAGTTAATAACCATTAATTAATTATTTATCCTTCTGAAGTCATTAACGGTACCCTTTTAGTGATTTATCAATATAATCTTTACTTTAAAATGAAAGGGAGTAGTTCGTAAGGCTTTGCCTTATACATCAAATCGACATACTGGCTTACGCCCGGTTTGGTGCAAGATTTACTTGGAACAAGACTTTTGTTTTAGCAAATTCGCAAGATTTGTTAAAACAAAAGTCTTTATTTTTTTCATATATATTTGTGAGGGACAGTTTAATGTTCAATTAGTTGTTAACTGTCCCTCTGGTTTTGACCAGGCTATAGTTCAATTAGTTGTTAACTGTCCCTAAGGTTTTGTTTTAAGGTTTTGTTTTGACTACATGAAAATCCTATAAATTTTGGTGGTACAAAAGCATATGATTATGGCAATGGCTGTGGGCATTAATACAGATAATATTGTCCATTTTATACTTCCGGTTTCTTTTTTTATAGTCCATACTGTTGTGGCGCACGGAAAGTGCAATAGTGAAAATAACATTGTGTTTATGAGTGTTAAGTATGTCCACCCATTGTTTAGCAAAATCTCCCTAAGCTGATCTATACTTTCAAATTGAAGCATGGATCCTTTAGATAAGTATGCCATTAAAAGAATAGGTAGCACGATTTCATTTGCTGGAAATCCTAAAATAAAGGCTATCAAAATAAAGCCATCTAAACCTATGGCATTCGCAAAGGGATTTAGAAAATTTGCTGCATGGGCTAGTATACTTATATCTCCAATCATGACATTGCCAAGAATATAGGTTATAGCACCAGCGGGCACAGCTACCATTATAGCTCTTCCCAACACAAACATGGTTCTATCAATTATAGATGTATATAATACCCTTCCGAGTTGAGGCTTTCTATAGGGTGGCATCTCTAATGTAAAGCTTGAGGGCATACCTTTTAGTATTGTTTTTGATAATGTATAGGATGTTAGTAATGTAATCCCTATACCTATAAGCACTAAAAGCACTACCATCAGTGCAGCTATAACAGACCTACTAGCAGGCGTTATACTCACTCCTACAAACACCATTGATAGAGCTATAAGAGTTGGGAATCTACCATTACAGGGTACAAAATTGTTGGTTACAATGGCTATAAGCCTCTCTCTTGGTGACTCAATTATTCTGCAGGCTATTACCCCGGCAGCATTGCAACCAAACCCCATACACATAGTTAGTGCTTGTTTTCCATGACAGCAAGCTTTTTTAAAAGAATGGTCTAAATTAAAGCATATTCTAGTCAGATATCCAGCATCTTCAAGTAGTGTAAATATAGGAAAGAATATTGCCATAGGTGGAAGCATTACGGCTACTACCCAGGCGAAAGTTCGGTATACTCCTAGTACTAAAAGGTTATTTAGCCAAAGGGGAACTTGTATATAGATAAAGAATAAACTGATCTTTGCTTCTATCCAAAACAAGAATTTTGACAAAAACTGTGAAGGATAATTTGCTCCCTGAATTGTAAGCCAAAATATCACTGCTAGCAGTAGTATCATTATTGGGATACCCGTTTTTTTAGAGGTAACTATGTCATCAATTTTTTGCTGAGACAATAACCTTTCAGTGTCTTTTATAACAGTTTTTCTTGTTATATCCTCCGCCGTTTTATAAATAGTTTCTACAATGGTGTCTCTTATGTTTTCATTGTTTTGTGTTCTAAAAAGTTTTGATTTTTTTAGAACCTCCTTAATATTTGCGTCTTCCTTTAGATTCAACAATTACACCTCCCTATTAATTACTTCTTAAGTCATAACCTAAAAATTTGCTTATAGAATTTAAAAGTGATTCATCTCCATCTAGAAGTCTTAATGCAAGCCATTTAGCATTAATTTTGTCCTTAAAAATCGAGATAATCATTGGGGTGAGCTGTTGCTGCTGCTGCGTAATACTTTTAGGATATTGAATTTGTACGGGACAGGTATGAATTTTATTAGTGCATAAATCATATATGGTATCTTTTAAAATATTCATGCCTATATTACTTCTTGCAGTAGTTGGCACCACCGGTATACCTAATTCCTTTGATAAAGCTTCTATATTTACACTTATGTTTTTACTTTTAGCCTCATCCATCATATTTACACAAGCTATTACTTTATCAGTAATCTCAATCACCTGCAAAAGCAAGTTTAAATTTCTCTCAATACACGTGGCATCTAAAACAACCACTGTTACGTCTGGCTTTCCAAAGCAAATGAAGTCTCTAGCTACTATTTCTTCGACAGAACTTGCAAGAAGAGAATAAGTGCCTGGCAAATCCACAATAGTAAAGTCTGTGCCTTTATGACCATATTTCCCTTGAGAGTTTACAACGGTTTTCCCTGGCCAGTTTCCTGTATGCTGATGAAGTCCAGTCAGTGCATTGAACACTGTACTCTTTCCCGTGTTTGGGTTTCCTGCAAGTGCAATGACATAATCTTCTTCTTTTAATTTCTCTACATTAAAAAGATCCTTTAATCCCTGCTTATTACTAGAACTGTAAGTTAGCCCCATTTTTTCTCCTTTCTCTATTAATATTTATATTTATAACTATTTAGCCCTGAGATGACATTTAACAGTCATTGTATTCTAATAGCTACAATTCTATGTCTCTTACTATAATATTTTGAGCTTCTTCTTCTCTCAGTGCAATACAAGTATCTCTTATAAGATATGCCGTTGGATCTCCAAAAGGACTCTGCCTAAGTACGTGGATAGTGGTGTTTGGCACTATCCCTAAATCCAGCATTCGTTGTCTTGATAAACCTTCCGAGAGCAATTCTACCACTTGCACTTTTTTCCCTACTGCAATTTCTGTTAGTTTTACTATTAAGGTTTCCATTTTTTCACCTGCCTTGATATTGTCTTATGACCCACAAGAATAAAAAACAAGTAAAGATAACGAAAAATAGACTATGCTAGAATAGACTCGTATACTGATTTGTTATTTATTTTAATGTGCCTTTGCTTTATATTATGTGTTTAAGGCTAAAATCGTCACTTAAAATAAAAAAAGAAAAGTTCACAACACCGGGGACGGTTAACAACTATTTAAACTATTGACTTTAGAATATGAATATCATCCTGACCCATAGGCAATAATTTTAAGAAAAGCTTATGGGAAAGGATGATTTTTTATGTCAAGAACTTTTAGATTAAAAAGTGAACAATCTATATATCATATTATGTGCAAAAGTATCACTGAGGTAGATTTATTCAAGGATTCTGATGATAAGAAAAAGTATTTATCCCTTATAAAAAAATATAAGATCCTATATGATTTTAAACTTTATGGGTACTGCCTAATGAATAACCATTTACATTTAATAATTGATGCTAACGGATCAGACATATCAAAAGTAATGCATGGAATAAATTTTTCTTATGCAATGTATTTTAATAAAAAACATAAAAGGGAAGGTCATCTTTTTAGAGATAGGTTTAAGAGTATAATAGTTGCTAATGAAAGGTATTTAAAGACCTTATCGCTATATACACACAATAATCCTACAGCCATAGTGGAATATAAGGATTGTCCTGAAAAATATGCATTTTCTAGTCTAGCAATATTCTTAGGGAAAAGACGTGATTCTTTTAAATTAATTGATTATGGATTTATTATGAGTCTTTTTGGAAATAGCCTTAAAACTGCAAGGAAAAATTACTATAACCTTGTTTTTAGAGACAACGAAGAAAAGCTGAAAGAAGAAATTGATTTTGAATTTGAAGATGAAAAAACAGAGTATAAAAGTGATAGGAAAATACTTATAAGGAACTTTAAACCAGAGGATATAGCCGAATTTATAGCGTCAAAACTAAACGTATCAAAGGTTCATCTTTATATGAAGTACAGCAGAAAACTTGTAAAAGCAAAAGCGTTAACAGTTGTTCTAATGAGAAGCCTCTGCAACTTTAAATCCTGTGATATATCTAACACACTTGGGAACATTACGCAGGCTAGAGTATCAAAATTAAGCACTATCGGTATAGAATTAATTGGAACAGACGAAAAATACGAAAATATTATAGGTGATTTTATTAAATCCTATGCTTAGCCATTTGTAATAAACGAAAATTTTTCAGAGAATAAAATATGGTTATTTTATTCAAATATACTTGGACAAGCATACATAAATATGATCTTCTATTAATGTATAAGATAAAATTATTAAAACAAGTTCTCTTAAATATGCTGAGCAATGAAAAAATACATGTTTTTTTAAACATGCATCTTTTCATTACTCGTTAACCGTCCCTATCTATTTCACCATTTGTTTAATTGTTTGTTAACCGTCCCCACTTTTTATTTTCTTGAGGTTAACCACAAAGCCCCATTAAATTTTACAGTTACAACGCAACCCGCGCCTTCTTTACTTTCCACTTCTATATTTGCTTTATGAATGGTTAATATATTGCGTACAATAGTGAGACCTATCCCTGAGCCTTCCATTTCATGTCTACTTTTATCTCCCCTATAGAGCCTTTCGAATATATAAGGTAAGTCTTCTTCCTTAATACCAATGCCTGTATCTTCTATTTTTAATATTACTTTTTCATCAGCTTCTTTTAAAGCAATATCAATTTTCCCCTGCTTGGGAGTAAATTTAACTGCATTTGAAAGCAAGTTAATAATTACCTGTTTTATTTTATCTCTGTCTCCTAAAATGTTGCATTGTTTACTTGTGTTTAACTCTAAGGTCATGTTAATATTCTTATTTTCTGTTATTAATTCAAATTCTTTTACAACTGAAGAAAGGATATCTTTCAAAGAAATTTTCTCCGTGTTTAATGCTATTTCTTCTCCTTCAACCTCTTTTAATGCATTTAAGTTGTCTATAAGCTTTCCAAATCTAATAACTTCTTCATTAAGATAAGTCAATCTTTCATTATCTACGGGGAAAATACCATCAATCATAGCTTCAAAATTATTTTGTAAAATATTAAGAGGCGTTCTGACTTCATGAGATATATCTGATATTAACCTCTTTCTAAGGACATCCTGATGCTGAAGCTTTTCTCCAAGTGTATTTATGCTATTTCTTAAATCTTCAAGTTCTAAAATGCTACTCTTATCATTTGCCCTTGCATTATAGTTTCCATTTGAAAGATTGACTGAAATCTTTGAAACTTGCCTAAGCGGAGTAGAGAATTGCTTCGAAATAAAAAGACTAATTAATATTGTTATTAAAATTGAAAGTACGACACTTAAAATAATACTCTTATTTATTGAGAGTTTAAAATCCACATCTTCTTTGGATAATAGAACTGGTGCGTATTGCCCTATTTCTATGTATCCTACAATCTTGTCCTTAGATTTTATTTCAAAGGTACTTGTAGTATAAACCCCTTCATTTTTGACGTGCATAGTGATATTAGTATTGTTAACTATGTCATTAGCGTTCATTCCCCAAACGGCTTTTTTATTTTCATCCTTAAGAGTAAGGCAGTATCTACTCATATAGGCTTCATGCATAATTTCTATTCCTGAAGTTTCTGACCACTTACCATTTTTTTTATATACTTCTTCTAAATATTTTACTATTCTAATATCCCTCTTATTTTGTATTTCGACTAAGTACCTGTTGAAGGTTCTTGATATTGTTATATTCACCAAAAGTGTAGACAAAAAAAGCGCTAATATAGAGGTGCATACCAAAATAATACTTAACCTTTTTCTTATGCTTTGCGTAAATTTTATACTTCGCATAAAGTTTATAATTCTCATAAATTAATCACCACCAAATTTATAACCAATTCTAGTTACGGTTATTACATATTTAGGATTTCTACTGTCTTCTTCTATTTTTTTACGTATATTTTTAATGTGTACATCTATCGTTCTATCAAAACCTTGAAAATCTATTCCCATTATTCTCTCAATAAGCTGCTCTCTTGTGAATACTTTTCCCCTGTTAGATGAAAGAATATGCACTATGTCAAATTCATTTGGTGTAAGAGCTATTTCTGTCCCGCGTACCTTAATTATCCTTTTGTCATAATTAATTTCTAAATCTCCATTATTATAAACTTTTGTTTCAAACTTATTTACATTAATCCTTCTAAATAAAGCATTTACTCTTGCTGTTAGTTCTCGCGGGCTGAAAGGCTTAACAAGATACTCATCTGCTCCAAGGTTTAATCCTTGTATTCTATCTTCTAATGTACCCTTTGCCGTAAGCATAAATATATGCACTTCAGAAATCTTTCTTAGCACACCGCACACCTCTTCGCCAGATATGTCCGGTAGCATTAGATCCAAAATAACTAATCTGAATTCAATTTTTTCGAAAAGTTTTATGCCTTCCAGTCCCTTTGTGGTGCAATGTACTCTATAGCCTTCTTTTTCAAGATATGCTTTTAATATTTCTGAAACCTTTTCTTCATCTTCAATAATCAATATATTATCCATGTTTAATTACCCCTTCTTTAATCCTAATAGTTGATAGTTACACATTTTTATATTATAAAAGCTAAAAGGTTGTTAACCGTCCCCACTTATTTCTTCAATTAAAAGACAAATAATTGTTAACCGTCCCTACTTGTTTAAATTAAATTCCGATCATTATTATATTCCCCTAAGGTTTAGCATAATCGATATATAAAGGAATTATAATATGAAAGTGAAATTCTGCAAGAAAAAATCAATTGTCTAATGCTGTTATTACTATGATAACCGAAACTCATCCTAATATAAAGATATCCAAATAAAATGTCTTTAAAAATCCATAAATTCAATATTCATCCTATTCAAAGGTTAATAAAGAGCTATTAGTAATCATGGATACTAAGATTTGTAATATGATAAAGTAAATTATAATCATAGAAAAAATTTATCAAAAACTTATGTAGTTGTTGTGAAGATTATCAATTTGGAATTATTTTGTGAAAATAAACTCCTCGTAAAACTTCAAAAACGGTTAACAATTATAACTAATAATTGTTAACCGTCCCCACTATGTTGTATGGTAAACATAAAATTCTCTTTCGTTTGCACGTCACAAAGTAGAAATTTTATGCTTTACTATTTTTAATTATGTATTTTCTATTTCACTCGTCTAGCTGATATAAAATCTGATCTTGTCATAGCTGAAACTTTAACCACATCTCCTGTACTAGGAGCATGTATATATGTATTATTCCCTACATATATACCTACATGATGGGGATTACCAACGCTTCCAAACAACACCAAATCTCCGGATTGAAGGCTATTTCTAGACACTTGTACGCCATCATTTATCTGATCAAAGGTTGTCCTTCCTATGGATACTCCAAAATGTGCATATACATATTGCGTAAATCCTGAGCAATCAAATCCCGCTGGCGATGAACCGCCCCATAAATATGGTGTGCCAAGAAAGTTAGAAGCATAGGCTATTACAGCATTACTTGATGGAGTAGCTGCGCCTCTTGAAGGTGTAAATTTAGGTGATGCTTCCTTTGCTTTTGTTATGTTTTTAGTTGCTAATATTTGTGGATTGCTTGTCCCTCCTGGAAGAAGATTTTCCTTGCTATTTCGCTCAGCCAGTAATTTGTTTTGTGATTCTTTAGTTGCAATCATCTTATTTAACTTCTGCTTATTTTCTACTTGTAAACTCAATAATACCTTCTTTGTCTTGTTTAAATTTTGCTGTTTTTCATTTAATTCTTTTCTGGTATCTTCAAACTCATCCATTACTTTTTTATCATATTCTATAACGGTTTTTATATTTTCTACTCTTGATACAAAATCACCGAAACTCTCTGAATCAAGTATTATGCTCGCATACCCATTAAACCCGTTTATGTACATGGTTCTCATCCTACTATTAAATACCTTCTGTTCTTTTTCAGACTCTTTTTCGACCTGATTAATCTCCACTGCGGCACTTTCAATTGCCTTTTCAGTTTTAGATATTTTATCTTTATTCTCTTCTGTTTTAGCCATGTTTTGTTGAATTTCATTATCAAATTCTTCTATTTTCATTTCGATTTTTTCTCTTTGTCCTTCAATTTTAGATAATGAGTCATTCTTCTGCACCTCTGCATTTGGTCCAACAGCTAATACAGTTACGTTTGAATTAAAAATTAATATCATCATAACTGCAAGATTTCTTAATGCATTCTTCATTAGTACATCCCCTTCATTTGTTTAGAATTTATAACTTCCTAAGAAATATACCACAGTTTTATGTATTTGTTATGAAAATTGTCCATTTTTATGCAATTGGGAAACATTACATAAAATAAACTTCTCGTGAAACCTGACAAAACGGTTAACAATTATATTAATAATTGTTAACCGTCCCCCACTTTGTCTGCAAAAACATTACCTTATTTATTAAAAAAATCCATTATTTATTAATGCAGAAGTTGAGTTATAACACATTGCAGTGTATAATATTGTCGATTGGTAAGTTTTACAAGGAAGGAGAGTAAGAATGAAAAAGAAAAATATTATTTCCATAATGCTTGTTAGTGCCCTATTTTTAAATTCAATATTTTTTTATTTCTTTAATAACAGTAAAATAAATGCTAATAAACTCAAAATTGAATCTTTAAGAATCGAATTTGATTCTCTAAAAGGTGAAAATCAGACTTTAACAAAGACAAACTATCAATTGATTGAAACAGCTTCTAGCGTTTCAGAAAAAGTTAATAGGTTTAAATCATCTCCTTCGGAGCTGAAGTATTAACGACTTCAGAAGGAGCTTTATACTTCCACTGAAGTCCTCTGTTTGTTCGGGGGGTGTAACTCCCACTTATAGAAGTTGGAGACTTCCTTCTGAAATGTCGTTAAACCTATTACAAACTGATATAGATAATATATGTACATGAATATAAAAAAGGAAGGTATTACTATGAGAATTTCAATCATAGAAAAAAAGCACTCATTAAAATTCCTAATAGTAAAAATTTCTATTTTTACTTTATGCATTACTTCGTTTTTAGGAGTCGCAGTTAGCCAAGTAACCGTAGTTTCAAGTGAACATCAACATAGTTTATTGTCGCATCAAATAGCTCAGATTCATGAGGACAATAAGAAGTTAAAATCACAAAATAAGATCCTCGAAAGTACTATCAAAAAGGATGAAGTCTTATATAAATCCAAATTAGATAATACTAAAATAGCTTATTTAACCTTCGATGACGGGGTATCTAGCAACACTTTACAAATTTTAAAAGTCCTAAAAAAATATAATATTAAGGCTACTTTTTTTGTAAATGGTCACCCTGAATCAAGATTTTTGTATAAACAAATTTCTGACGATGGGCACACTTTAGCTAATCACACTTACAGTCATGATTATAATAGTATTTATGCATCGCCAGATAATTTTAAAAAAGACGTAAAAAAATTAGATTCGTTCCTTACTGAAATTACAGGTAAAAAGCCTAGTCATATTTTAAGATATCCTGGTGGCTCTAATAATACTATTAGTCACAGTTACGGTGGCATGGAAATAATGAGCACTGTAATTAGTGAAATGAATAAGGATGGTTATAAATACTTTGATTGGAATGTTGATTCTAGTGATGCTTCCGCTTTTTGTCAGCACAAACATAAGATTATAGAATCAGTTTTAACTCAATCTAGTCGGACTAAACACGCCATTATATTAATGCATGATTTAAATCCAAAAACCACAACAGTTGAAGCCTTACCTGAAATTATTGAGGGTCTTACAAATCAAGGTTTCATCTTTGATGTACTCTCTGAAAATACTTATCCACCACAATTTAAAGTAGTAAAATAGAAAATCTTACCTACTATTTATTTTGTTGAAAACGCCTAAATAACTTTATTTGCTACCTTGACATCTTTAGTGCAAGTGCTATAATTAATATAAATATAATAATTTAATTCTACGAAGAGAAAAGTAAGCCATGGCACATTTACAGAGAAAGGATACCTTAGCTGGAAGTATTCTTAAATGAAATTGGCTGAAGACTGCCTCTGAGTGACTTCAATAAAGTCCGGTAATTCCGTTATAATTATTAAGTGGTTTATTTTATAAACAATTTGGGTGGAACCGCGGGAAATTATAATCTCGTCCCAATTCTATAATTAGAATTGGGACGGGTTTTTTTTGTTTTATAAAAATATAGGTTTAAAGAATTGCGCATAATATTTATGCTAGTGTTATTTCTCAAATATGACTTAACCCTATAAGATAAAAGAAAGGAGCAATACATATGATAAACATTAAATTAAAAGATGGTTCAATTAAAACTTATGAATCTGAAATGACTGTAATTGAAATTGCGAAAGATATTAGTGAGGGCCTTGCACGAGTTGCTTGTGCTGGAATGGTTAATGATGAAATCGTAGATTTACGTTATAAAATCACTAAGGACTGCGATGTTAGTATATTAACTTTTGATAGCGAAGAAGGTAAAAAAGCCTTTAGGCATAGTGCTACTCATATTTTAGCTCAAGCAGTAAAGAGATTGTTCCCTAGTACAAAACTTGCCATCGGACCTGCTATAGATGGGGGTTTCTACTATGATTTTGATAAACAAGATTCTTTCTCAGCAGATGAAATTAAACAAATCGAAGTAGAAATGAAAAAGATTGTTAAAGAAGATCTTCCAATAGAAAGATTCGAGCTTGAAAGAGATGAAGCTATTGCTTTTATGGAAGAAAGAGATGAAAATTTCAAAGTTCAATTAATTGAAGACCTACCAGTTGACGCAAAATTATCATTCTACAAACATGGCGAATTTACAGATCTTTGTGCGGGACCACATTTAATGTCTACAAAGTATGTAAAGGCATTTAAACTTACTCAAGTTGCAGGAGCTTACTGGAGAGGTAACGAGAAAAACAAGATGCTTAGCCGTATATACGGAACTGCCTTCACTAAAAAATCCGATTTAGATGCTCATATAGAGAAGATGGAAGATGCTAAAAAAAGAGACCATAACAAGCTTGGCCGTGAACTAAAATTCTTTACAACATCAGATGTTATAGGTCAAGGTTTGCCTCTACTTATGCCTAATGGCGCAAGGGTAATCCAATTATTACAACGTTTTGTTGAAGATGAGGAAGAAAAAAGAGGTTATGTTTTAACTAAGACTCCTCTTATGGCTAAGAGCGATTTATATAAAATGTCTGGTCACTGGGATCATTATAAAGATGGAATGTTTGTCCTTGGTGATGAATCTAAAAATGAGGAAGTCATGGCACTTCGCCCAATGACATGCCCATTCCAATTTACAATTTATAATGCAGATCAAAAGAGTTATCGTGACCTTCCAATTAGATATGGGGAGACTTCAACTTTATTTAGAAATGAATCTTCAGGTGAAATGCATGGTCTTATGAGAGTACGTCAGTTCACTATTTCAGAGGGTCATTTAGTTGTTACCCCTGAGCAATTAGAAGAAGAATTTAAAGATGTTATAAATTTAATTAACTATGTAATGAAAACACTTGGAATCGAAAATGATATTACTTACAGATTCTCTAAATGGGATCCAAAAAATAAAGATAAGTATATTAACAACCCTGAGGCTTGGGCAGAAACTGAATCGAAGATGAAAGATATACTAGATCACTTAGGAATAAATTATAAAACAGCTATCGGTGAAGCTGCTTTCTACGGTCCTAAGCTTGACCTTCAATTCAAAAATGTTCATGGTAAAGAAGATACTATAATTACAGTGCAAATTGACTTCGCACTGCCAGATAGATTTGACATGACTTATATTGATAAAGATGGAGTTAAAAAACGTCCATATGTTATCCATAGAACTTCTATTGGTTGCTATGAGCGAACACTTGCAATGCTTATAGAAAAATATGCTGGTGCCTTCCCAACTTGGCTTGCACCACTACAAGTTAAGGTATTACCTATTTCTGAAAAATATCATGATTATGCAGAAAAGGTAGTTGCAAAGCTTAAGGAATCAAGAATCAGATCCTCTGCAGACTTTAGAGCAGAAAAAATTGGCTACAAGATTCGTGAAGCTCGTAATGAAAGAGCCCCTTTCCTATTAATAGTTGGTGAAAAAGAGGCAGAACTAAATGAAGTCTCTGTTAGAAGCCGCAAAAATGGTGATGAAGGTGCAACTTCTTTAGACTCATTTATTTCAAGAATTAAAGAAGAAATAGAAACTAAGCTATTATAATTAAAAAAAGCAAGTACAGGATAAAATCTTGTACTTGCTTTTTTTATTAACTTTTATTTATTAATTTTAAATGAACTTTTTAAAGATGCTATTCTGTTAAACACTATTTTATCATCGGTTGTGTATCTAGAATCTACATTAAAATATCCATGTCTGAAGAATTGAAATTTATCTTGTGGTTTTGAATTCTTCATATTTGGTTCTATAAACCCTTGTAATATTTCTATAGAATCCGGATTTATTTGATCTATGAAAGTTTTTCCTTCTTCTTGCTTCTCATCTAAAATTAAAGGCTCATATAACCTAAATTCTGCAGGCACTGCATTTACTACATCTACAAAGTGAATTGTTCCTTTAACTTTTCTCCCTGTAAATCCACTACCACTCTTAGTTTCTGGGTCATAAGTACAATGAATTTCACATATATTTCCGTCAGCATCTTTAATCATTTCATTACATTTTATAAAGTATGCTCCCTTAAGCCTTACTTCGTTACCTATGAACAATCTAAAGTATTTCTTAGGTGGATTTTCCATGAAATCTTCTCGTTCTATATATATTTCTCTTGAGAATGAGACTTGGCGAGTTCCCATTTCTGGATTTTCTTGATTATTCTCAATTTCAAGCATTTCCACTTGAGCTTCTGGGTAATTTGTAATAACTACTTTTAATGGTCTTAAAACTGCCATAGTTCTAAGCGCCTTTGGACTTAAATCTTCTCTTATAAAGTGCTCTAGCATTTGTCCATCTACAGTGCTGTTACCTTTTGCAACGCCAATTTCTCTGCAAAAATTGCGTATAGCTTCTGGTGTGTAGCCACGACGCCTTAGTCCTGCTATAGTTGGCATACGTGGGTCATCCCAAGCATCTACAATTCCTTCGTCTACTAATTGCTTAAGATTTCTTTTACTCATTACTGTATTTGTTATATTTAATCTTGCGAACTCTATTTGTCTTGGCTTACTTTCCATTTCGCATTGATTTACTACCCAATCATATAATGGACGATGATCTTCAAATTCTAAAGTACAAATCGAATGTGTAATACCCTCAATTGCATCTTCTATTGGATGCGCATAATCATACATAGGATAAATACACCATTTATCTCCTGTATTATGATGCACCGCATGAGATATACGATAAATTATTGGATCTCTCATGTTTATATTAGGAGAACTCATATTAATTTTAGCTCTTAGAACCTTGGATCCATCAACGAATTCACCTTTTCTCATACGGTCAAATAGATCTAGGTTCTCTTCCACAGTTCTATTTTTGTATGGACTTTCTTTACCTGGCTCTCTTAAAGTACCTCTGTACTCTTTCATTTCCTCAGCTGTAAGATCGCACACATAAGCCATATTCTTTTTTATTAATAATACAGCACGTTTATACATTTCATCAAAATAGTTTGATGCAAAAAATAAATCATCCCACTTGAATCCAAGCCATTTTACATCTTCTTCTATAGATTTAACGTACTCTTTGTCTTCTTTTGCTGGGTTAGTATCATCAAAACGTAAGTTTGTCTTACCTTTAAATTCATCTGCTAATTCAAAATTTAAAATAATTGACTTTGCATGCCCAATATGCAAATATCCGTTTGGCTCTGGTGGAAAACGAGTAATTATTTTTTTGTGTTTTCCGCTTTCTATATCTTCCTTAACAATATTTCTTATAAAATTTGATGAAGTCGTTTTATTTTCCATATTTGACACCTTCCTTTTAATCTAGCATACTTTATGCTAATCATATCTTGTATGCTTATCATACCTTGTATACCTCACATACCTTGTAAGTTTTACCTATATGCTAATAAATATATCACAAAAACAGTTTTTTTTCTACGTAGCGCGGTATTAAATGTTATGCTTTTTAAGTATCCCGTTTTGTTTATAGTGGTTTAATGCCTATCTCCCATACACCTTATCAATTATTCTCTGGCATTTTAATGCATCTGAGAAATCGCCATCAATGCCATCGCTGCAATTATTAAAAATTTTATTAGCAAAATTTATAAGTGAAGCTGTATGACAATTTTGGAAAAATCCTAGGGAGTTCCTTTTGTCAGCATAATATTTTAATAGACTATCTCCTGATGCTACATTTTTAATTTCTGTTGAGCTACTTTCATATCTATATATTTCAATTTCATAAGGATTGTTAAAATTAATTTTTATACTACCTTTGCTACCATAAACTACGAAATCATCTGTTTGTTCTCTTTCAGTAAATACTCTTGAAACCTCTAGACTTCCGAAAGTTCCATCTTTTAATGTAAAATCACAATTTGCAATTTCATCAACCTCTGCTCTTTCCTTAAAATAAATCCTAGTCTTCGCTTCTACTTCTTCTATATCTCCCATAGTAAATTGTATCATGTCAATTAAATGAACACCTAAATCCAGTAGTGCTCCTCCGCCAGAATTTTTCCCAGTTCTCCAAGTGCCCTTTTTCTTTTCATTTAAATAACTGTCATGATAAGTTCTAACTTTAAAATCTATAATCTTCCCTATGGTCTCTTTTTCAAGTTCTCTTTTTAATAGAGAGAGAGCGGGCATAAATCTATAAACTAAGGCTACAGAATTTATTATATTATTTTTCTTAACAAGTCTCTCCATTTCCATAGCATCAAAAATATTCGTTGCTAGAGGCTTTTCACAGTAAATAGCTTTTCCATACGCAGCTGCTTTTTTTACAATATCAAAATGTGAATCATTCGGGGTACATATATCTATAAAATGAACTTGTTCATCCTTAAGGACCTCTTCAATGTCCGTAACATTTCTCACACAACTTATGGGTATGTTTGTAGGCTTTCTAGTTACAATATGTGTTAAATTTAACTCATAAGGGAGTGAAAACCTTACGTTAGCGTCGTAAACTGCTAATAAGTGAGTTTTTGCTATACCACCATATCCTATTATCGCAAAGTTTATTTTTTTCATAGATTTATACCCCGCTTTCATTTTATGTAAGCTCTACGTTTGTCTTTTCTACAATTTCCTCTGCAAACATAGTATCTCCACCTTACTATATATAATGTATACATAATGTAGCTCATATTATTTTTGATAGAACTTGTCTATCCCAAGATAGAACTGATCAATTATCACATAATCAGCGTTTTTTTTAATTTCCACAAAGGCATTCCCCATTACCACTCCAAGTCCTACATACCCAATCATTTGTTTATCATTCCCTAAAGCCCCTATGCATATAATTTCATGTGGCTTTATTTCTAATTCCCCTGCAAGCTTTTCTATGCCTGACCTTTTACAAGAGCTTTTGTTCATAACTTCTACAATAAAAGGTGCTACTTTTCAAACAGTGAATTTTGTAATTATATATTAAATTCTTGTTAGTTTAATTATACAATAGGAACAAACAATAGACTATAGACATCAAATAGTATATAAGGTTATCTGCTGATAACATTAAGAAATTAAAATTAATTAACCCCACCTTAATTAATCTAAGATGGGGTTAATTATTATTTTAAGCTATTATATATATTGGATAGATTTTCTTTCATACTCTCTATATATGTTTTATTTCCTTCATTACTTTCTATTGTGTATATTTTTTGCACCTTAGCACCTGAATCTTTTGCAATGGCTTCAGATACTCTTGCACTTGCAAGTTCTTCCATAAAAATAACTTTTATTTTATTTTTCTTGGAAAAATCTATTATCTCCTTTAATTTTTGAGGGGTAGGCTCACCTCCTGCAAATACACCTTCTACACTATTTTGCTTTAAACCAAAATCTCTGCACAAATACCCAAAAGCAGCATGACTTGTAACAAAATTCTTATTTGTTACCGCATCAAATTTTACTTTATATTCGTTATAAAGCTTATCAAGTTCACCTGAGAATTCTTGGAAATTTTTCTCATAAAAATCTTTATTTTTTGGATCAGCCTTAACTAATGCTTCTTTTATGTTTTTAGTTTGAATTTTCGCTTCTCTTAGACTCAGCCATATATGTGGATCATATTGACCATACTCCTTAATTTTTTCGCCCTCGTTTTTTATTGGATTTACCCCAATAGATGAATCAACTACAACTAAATTTTTATTATCTATAGCCGTTAAAGTTTTATCTACCCAGGATTCCATTCCAAATCCCGTATAGACGAACAAACTAGCTTTACTTATGTTTTCCATATCCTTTATTTTCGGTTCAAATTCATGTGGTTCAGAACCTTCCGGTACTATTGTTCTCACTTCTACTTTATCTTTTCCAATAGCCTGCACAAATCCCTTTAATGGATTAAAAGACACTACCACTTGTAGTTTTGACTGGTCACTTTGCTTACTGCTTGTAGCATTTGAACACCCAACTAATGTACCTATCATACATGTTAAAAGTATGGCATTAATAATTTTTCTCAATATTTTTTCACTCCTTAAACCTTCACCTGTAGTGCTGTTATATTATTGTTGCTTGTTGCAAATGATTTGCATTTACCTTTATACTATATCCAAGTATTTGCAATCTGTCAACATTTTATTCGACTTTAACAAAAAGTATATAAAAAAAAGTATGTATTATTATAATACATACTTTTTTACTTATTTAAATCATCTCCTGCGAAGCTGAACAGCTGCAACGGAGCTGAATTAACGACTTCAAAAGGAGATTTATACGCCCACTTATAAAAGTGGGCGACTTCCTTGTGAAATATCGTTAAAAATAAAGAACATAAAAATTTAGTTTTCTTAAATTTCCATTATTATTGGTATAATTATAGGTCTTCTCTTAGTTTTTATATATAAGAACTGGCCTAAAGCGTTTCTGATACTAGCTTTTATTACTACCCACTCTTTAATCTTATTATTTAAGCACTGTTCTAATTCTTTTCTCACAATGTCTCTGGCCTCATTAATAAGTTCATTGGATTCTTTCATATATACAAACCCTCTAGTTATTATATCTGGTCCTGCTACTATACTATAAGTTTCTCTTTCTATAGTAACTACCACGGTAAGTATACCTTCTTCTGCTAAATGCTTTCTATCTCGAAGAACAATATTCCCAACGTCCCCTACTCCAAGTCCATCTACCATTACGGCTCCCGTTTGAACTCTTCCTGCTATTCTACATTCGCTTGGGGATACTTCTAATATTTGTCCTGTTTCTGCAATAAAAATCTTTTCAGAATCCATTCCTAATTTCTCTGCAAGCAACGCATGTTGTTTAAGATGTCTATATTCACCATGAACTGGCATAAAATATTTAGGACGAACTAGCGTATGGATTAATTTTAATTCCTCTTGACACGCATGCCCGGAAACATGAATTTCCTCTGTAGTATTATATATTACATTAGCTCCCTTTTTGAATAGTTCATTTATAACATTGTATATGAACTTTTCATTCCCTGGAATAGGAGATGCAGATAAAATAATCAAATCACCTTTTTGTATTTGGATACTTCTATGAGTTGATGATGCCATTCTTGTTAATGCAGCTAGCGGTTCACCTTGACTACCAGTAGTTACTATTGTTACCTTATCATCAGGGTAATTATGAAGATCTGATACAGTAATTATAGCTTCCGGCGGTATATGTAAATATCCGAGATTCATAGCTACTTCAGAAATTCTCTCCATACTTCTTCCACTAAATGCTATTTTTCTTCCATTCGAAACTGCAGCATTAGCAATTTGTTGTATTCTATGAATATTTGATGCAAATGAAGCTACTATTACTCTGCCTTCTGCCTTATAAAATATTTTATTTAGAGTTTCTCCAATTACTTTTTCAGATATAGTAAATCCAGGGCGTTCTACATTAGTACTATCAGCCATTAGTAGTAGTACTCCTTGCCCACCTAATTTTGCAAATCGCTCTAAATCGATAACTTCTCCATCAATTGGAGTATAGTCTATCTTAAAGTCACCTGTGTGTATAATTCTACCAATAGGCGTGTGTATACAAATGGAGCAGGCATCTGCTATGCTATGACTAACCCTTATAAATTCTACACTGATTTTATCTAGCTTTATAATATCTCCCGATTTTACTACATTTAGGGTGCAATCTGCCAATATTCCATGTTCTTGCAACTTATTTTCTACAAGTCCGAGCGTTAGACGTGTTCCATACACTGGAACATTCATTTGTTTTAAAACATATGGTAATGCGCCTATATGATCTTCATGGCCATGGGTTAGAAAAATCCCTTTTATCTTATCTTTATTCTCTAAAAGATATGTTATATCAGGAATTACTAAATCCACTCCATACATATCCACGTCTGGGAATGCTATTCCACAATCTATTATGATAGTTTCTTCTTTGTATTCTATCGCAGTAATATTTTTTCCAATTTCTCCAAGTCCACCTATTGGAATAACTCTAATTTTATTTTTACCTTTACTTTTATAATTATTATTCAATACTTCCCTGATTCCTAAATATTTGGCAATCTATCCATCCAATATTTTCGTTTTGTCGACTAAACATAATGACAGTATCACAGGACTCAACTACTTAGGTCAGTACCACTATACTAATATTAACTTACTATTCCAAGTATTCTCTTCCTATTACCTAGCCATAAATCAGGTTTTTCACCTACCTTTTCTTTTATATTTTTAATAAAATTATATTTCAAAGCGCCGCTTATTATATAAACACCACTCTCTTTATTTAACTATATATTTTATAACACTTTTCTTATCATACTAAACGTTAAATCATCTCCTGCGAAGCTAAACATCTTTGAAGAAGATGAATCGTCGACTCCGGAAGGATATTTATACTCCTACTGAAGTTTTCTATTTGTTAGGGTACGTAACTTCCACTTATAGAAGTGGGAGCCTCCCTTTTGAAATGTCGTTAAAATAATAAAATGTTTGTAATTTCCTAATAAATACATTAACCAATGTTACCTTTACTCTAGTTAAATATAATTATACCATATAACAATTGATTATATCCAATTATTATATAAAAAAGGTTGAGAAGTAATTTCTCAACCTTAAATCATCATCTACGGTGCTATTAAATTATCATCTTTAATGCTGTTAGATCAATTTCGTTATTTTCTATTCTTTTCTTTAGGCTTTTAACCTTTTCTTCGATTATTTTCGCCACTATTATAAATTCTTCATCAGCTTTCCCAGTGGGATCTTCTAGACCCCAATCTTCTTCATACTTGTGTGCCATAATTGGACATGATACATTACATCCCATTTTTATTACAATATCAGCTTCTGGTATATCATCTATTAATTTTGATGCATGAGTTTCATTCATGTCTACATTGTATAAATTCTTTATTATTCTTACCGCATCTTGGTTAATTTGGGGCTTAGTTTCAGTACCTGCTGAATAAGCTTCAAACACAGATGACCCAAATATCTTTCCGAGCGCTTCTGCCATTTGTGATCTACAAGAATTATGAACACATATAAATGCTACTTTTAGTTTCATAACATCATTCTCCTTCTAAAATTTCTATATATAAATATAAGAAAATAACTAGTATAATCACTAGTCATTTTCTTAAAAAATTTTATTCTAAGTTAGTTATTTATCTAACATTATTTGCTTTTTAAATATACCGCCTTGCTTAGTGTAGTGCAAAATATATTCTTTGTCATAAACATTATGTATTTCTAAATTAATAATTCCTTTTGTTACTAGGACTAATTTTATTTTTTTAAATTCATCAAGTTCTTCTTTTTCAAGCATAGTGTAGATAAGCTTTTGTGAATACATAGCCCATGTTTTTAACAGGTCATCTGTTGGCGTGTTTACGTCTATATTCATTTACATTCCTCCTCGTATAATACTAATAATATTATTATATATATTATGATTTTTATCCTACACTCTATTATATATAATTGTTCATATATAATCAACTTTCATTGATATATTATATTGTATTTATTATAATATTTTTTTATAAAGTTAATAGTTATGGTACCCATTTATAATTATTAACCATATTTTTAAAAATAAAACAATTATTATTTAATTTTTATTCTAAAATCTATAAATAGGACGTCTTTTAAGGACATTTCAGAAGGAAAGTTTTCCACGTCTATAAGTGTGGGTTACCTACTCTAACAAATAGAAAACTTCAGTGGGATTATAAATCTCCTTCTGGAGTAGTCAATCCATCTTCTTTGAAGCTGTTCAGCTCCGCAGGAGATGATTTAACACAGTAGTAATATAAATATGAAATCTAGTCGTCTGGCAATAACTTTTCCCCTGCTACTTTAATACCTATAGCTCCAAGTGGTGCGGTTACAAATATGGACAATACAGCAATTGCCAATATAAGTTCTCCGGATTTAACTCCAGCAGCTAATGGTACTGCGCCCATGGCCGCCTGCACAGTCGCTTTAGGAATATATGAGATCACACAAAACAGTCTCTCTTTTGCATTTAAATCAGTACCCATTAATGATACTAATACCCCTATACTTCTTGCTACTAGTCCACCTGCAATAATAATTAAACCTAATACACCTGATGATGAGGCAACATATATATTGACCTCCGCTCCAACTAATACGAAAAGTAAAATTTCTGCAATTACCCAGACCTTATTAAGTTTTAATGACATTCTATTAGCTACTTTAGCGTATTTTTCTAAAAGGATAAAACCAATAGTCATTACGCCTAAAAGACTTGCAATGGGTACTATATTTTTAAAAACATCTTCAATTCCTGTTAGCATAATTGCTGCAGCAATTATTATTAAAGTTTTTTTAGTATCTCTCATGTGATATTTTTTAAATGTCACTACTAATAAAGCTCCTACAATGACACCAATTGCTATTCCAATAAAAATAGATATGGGAATATCCAATATTTTCATTGGTATATTTACATTTTTACCGCCATATGAACCTAAGAAAGTTGAAAATATAGTTATCGCAAAAACATCATCAATAGAAGCTCCTGCGAGTATTATGGTTGGTATGCCTTTTTTTTCTCCTTTCCCTCTAGATATAAAATTAAGCATAGGTGGAACAACTACTGCTGGTGAAACTGCAGCTATTATAAATCCAAGCATTCCAGCCTCAACTTTTGTTATTCCAAGTACATAGCTTGCTATAAACATAATACTAAGCCCTTCAAAAATACCAGGTATGCAACTCATTTTTAAGGCAGGAACCCCGACTTTGTTTAAAGTATCCTTTCTAATCCCAAGGCCCGCTCTTAGCAGGATAATAATAAGTGCAATTTTTCTTAAATCTGGTGAAATTCTAAGTATATCCGAACTTATTATATTTGTACCATAAGGTCCTAGTAACACCCCCAAAATTAGCATTCCAAGCAGTCCTGGAAGTTTTAATTTTTCAAATAATTTATTGGCCATTAGTCCTAGAATAATTATAATCGCTAAACTCATTGCCATATTACAATCCCTCCCTTTTCTTTGATGTTTTTTACAAAACAAAAGACTCCTACTTAGCATAAACCACTAAGTAGGAGTCATTAATTGCAAAATTGCAATGGTTAAGGTGAACTCCATCACCTATCTTATAAATATATTATACTCCACAAATAAATTAAATCAATAGTTAGACAAATGAAAATGAATACCAATCCCACCGAAGTTCCTGCTATCTAGAATTTATAGTAATAACTCATTTAACTTGTCACCTTTAATTTCATCAGGACTCCACGCGATGAGCGCAAATTTACCGTTTGCATGCGCATCAACCTTGTTAATCCATTCAATTTCATTGCTTGCCTTTGCGGCTAACAATTTATTGGTTGTACCTGTCGCATGTAGTGATGAGTTTATAACCCACCATTTTGTCGCAATTTTTGCACGTTTTAAATCTTCTTCAAGACGAATTGCTTCATATACAGGTGTAGCTTCAGCAAGAGTTACAATGATGACTTCAGTTTCATCAGCATTTCGGAGCCTTGGCAACAGTTTTTTCACAGATTGTGGAATATCGCCTTGTGAGCGTTTGATTTCTTGGTTATAGCTTTGAGTTGACTCAAGTAGCAGTAAAGTATGCCCTGTTGGAGCGGTATCGATGACAACGATCTGATCGACCGCTTTTTCTACTATTTCTGCAAATGCTCTAAATACTGCAATCTCCTGTGTACATGGAGATCGGAGGTCCTCCTCAACATAAGCAATATCATCATCTGCCATAGTTTCTCTTGCCTTAGACAGCACTTCATCCTTATATTTTTCAAGTTCAGCCTGCTCATCAATGTGGCTCATCGTAATATTACTACTCTCATTAATAACAAATTTGAGATGGGCTGCAGGGTCAGTTGTGGTAAGGTGTACTTTTTTACCCTTTGCTGATAATCCCAAAGCAATGGCCGCCGCAATTGTAGTTTTACCTACGCCACCCTTGCCCATAGTGAAGATTACCTTTTTGTTGCTTTTATACAGTTCTTCAATAACATCTTTTAACTGAGGAATGGTTTCAGCGTTTATCTTTTCATTGCTGACACTATAATTATCTTTGGTAAGAAGTGCCCTGACATTTTCCATACCTGTTATATTGTAAGCTCTGAGGGGTACCATGTAGGTAGTAATTCCCTGAAGTCCCTGTGGCATTTCCTTAAGTGACTTTTGCTGTTTTTGATACAGACTTTCGGACACGCTGTCATCATAAGAGCTCATCACACCATTAATTATCATTGTTTGATTGTTTATACCAATCTGCGAAAGTTCTTTTGATGCTCTTTCCGCCTCTTTAAGTGGTGTCATTTCAGGCCTAGAGATAATCATAAGTGTTGTTAATTCTCCATCGGATAATGTTTCTACTGCTTTTTTATAGATTTCTCTTTTACTCTCTAGACCAGAAAGCTGGCCTAAACAGGATGCACCATGTGTGTTTTCGCTAATAAAATTACTCCAAGCCGATGGTAATTGAAGCATTCTAAGTGTGTGACCAGTAGGCGCAGTATCAAATATAATATGGTCATATTCCTCCTGCAATCTTTCATCGGTTATGAATTTTGAAAATTCATTGAACGCTGCGATTTCAACAGTGCAGGATCCAGAAAGTTGTTCTTCCATGTTTTTAAGCACTGCATCTGGCAACTTACCACGGTAAGGTGCGATTACGCTCTCTCTGTGCTGGGCTGCCGCTTGAATTGGGTCAAGATTAGCAACAACGAGATTTGGAACTCCCTTAATTGGGATACCTTTATTTGTCAGCTCAGTGTTAAAAACATCCTGCAAATTTGATGCAGGATCAGTGCTTATAAGAAGCACCTTTTTCCCACTGTCTGCAAGGATGACTGCTGTAGCGCAAGCGGTTGAAGTTTTACCTACACCACCTTTGCCTGTGTAAAATAAATATTTTGTAAGTTTAATATTTTGCGGATTAAAAATTTCCATGTTTATTTACCTCCAGCTTCATTATTAAGTACTTTTGTAATTTGGCTTGTATTTGATACGCTTCGGTTACATTATTAAATCATCTCCTGCGGAGCTGCATATTAACGACTTCAGAAGGAGATTTATACTCCCGCTGAAGTTTTCTATTTGTTAGGACATGTAACTCCCACTTACAGAAGTGGGAGACTTCCCTTCTAAAATGTCGTTAACAGCATTTCCCACCAGAACAGCCACAATCCCCTGATTTAGGAGTTACTTTTATTTTGAAAGTCTTTCGCTCTTGGCCTAAAAAGCTAACTTCTATATTTAGAAATTTAACTAGTTCTTCATTGCTTGGGTACTTACCTATTAACACGATTTCACCGTCCAAAACAGTAACCGGCAACCCATCAATGCCCTTTTCATTTATAAAGTCATTAACTACTTTGTTATTCACAAATTCCTGTGGTGAACTTGTGAGGTTAAACCTCTCAACCTCAACTCCATTTTTCTTTAATGCACTAAGGACAGTCGAAATCCTAAGAAGCTCTGGATCTACGCCTACGCCGCAAAGTCCTGTTGAGCAACACATAGCTGGTTCAAATATTTGCATTTTTTTCATTAATAATCTCTCCAATCATTTTTATTATTTTAATACTTTTTATTATTTTATTACTTTTTATTATTATTATCACTTTTAATATTTTTAATATTCTTAATTATTATGAACTACTGGTTGTGGAAACCACTGCTTGGTTTTGTTTGCTATTCTTACAAGAATCAGCATTACTGGCACTTCAACTAACACTCCTACCACTGTAGCTAGAGCTGCAGGAGAATCCATGCCAAACAGAGAAATGGCAACAGCAACTGAAAGTTCAAAAAAGTTTGATGCCCCAATCATTCCAGCAGGTGCGGCAATATCATGCGTTAGTCTTAATTTTTTACTTGTTAAATAAGCAATAAAGAAAATCAAAAATGTTTGAATAGTTAGTGGTACAGCAATTAGTAAAATGTGCATTGGATTGTTTATTATAGTTTCACCTTGGAATGAGAATAACAATACCAACATAAGTAGCAATCCAACGGTAGTTGCATTATCAAACTTGTGGAGGAATGTATTTTCAAAGTACTCTGTGCCTTTTTTCTTTGTTACCGTAATTCTAGTTAAAATGCCCCCAACTAGTGGAACAACAACAAACAAAACAACTGATAAAATGAGTGTATTCCAAGGAACTGTGATGTTACTGACACCTAAAAGAAATTTCACGATAGGTATAAATGCAACCAGAATGATTAAATCATTTGTGGCTACTTGCACAACAGTATATGCAGGATTACCTCTAGTAAGGTGGCTCCACACAAATACCATGGCAGTACATGGAGCGGCCCCAAGTAATATGGTTCCTGCAAGATATTGTGTAGCTAGTTCCGGTGTTATAAATGCTTTGAATACTACAAAAAAGAAAAATGAAGCTATTGCATACATACTAAATGGTTTTATAAGCCAATTCGTTATCCATGTTACATATAACCCTTTAGGGTTCTTTCCTACATTTTTAACGCTTTGAAAGTCTACCTTCATCATCATGGGATAAATCATTACCCAAATGAGTATAGCAGTGGGGATGGAAACCCTGGAGTACTCAAACTTATTTAAGAATTCCGGAATCCCTGGAATAAACTTGCCAATAAGCACACCTACGCTCATACAAATAGCTACCCAAACAGTCAAGTATTTTTGAAAAAATCCAATCTCTGGTGTTTTAACTTCACTCATAATTAATCACTCCTCCTAAGATCATCACCTGTGGTACTGAAATGTCGTTAACTTTGTGTTTTACAATCACATAAATTTTGTAGTTTACATTTATCCCGTTTTTCACAATCGCTATTATAACAAGATATCTGTTTGAGTTCCTTTATTAAATAAGCAAATAAGTCTGGGTTTTTCTCTATAAATTTATTATCTATTTTGTAGTATGTCCATTGTGCCTTTTTGTAACTTTCTAATATCCCACACTTTTTAAGTGATGTTAAATGCCGTGAAACATTTGACTGCGTCATATTTAGACACTCTTCGATTTCGCATACACACATTTCACCTTGAATAATAAGTGCCATTATACGAAGTCTGTTTTCTTCCGCTAATGCTTTAAATATATCAACCACTCTTTTCCCTCCTACTTTTTCTTGTATCTTTATATGTTCCTATAATCATATAGTATGTCTCTAAAACCCCATTTGTTACAATGGGATCTAACCGAATATTATTTTGTTACTAATTCGTACATGAACATCTACTCATATACTATACCAAATAGAATTTATTGTCAATAGCTTCTATGTGATTATTTAATACATATTAAATAATTTACTTTCCTAACATTCCCACAGTTGTCAATTATTTAACAATATAGTATAATCTAATATTGTCAGCATCGCTAAGCAAACCCAAAGCAAAAGGAAGGGGTTTTTAAATGAAAGTTTGTAAAATATGTATATTTATCTTAGCTTTATTTTTTATTATAATAGAATGTTCTATTAAGCCAAAAGAAGCACTAAAAATGACGGCACAGGTAGCTGTGCATACAACGGATCCCATTAATTGTAAGGTAAAAAAATTAGACTCATCAAATGCTATTTACGATAAGCCATTATCTAACCATATTCCTATTACAACTAAAAAAAACAAATATGAACTACTATTTGATTTACCAGATACAGGTGTTATGCAAGGGCTTACATTCCATAATGGATATTTTTATTGTAGTTTTGATTTAAAAAATGGAAGTGGGAAAATAGTTAAATATAATCTAACAGGAAATAAAATCTCTGAAACAGACCCTATGGCTATGGGTCATTCTGCCGAAATTGCATATAGAGCTAGTACAGGAAAAATTTATGTTGCAAATGGAGGCGGCATTAATCCAACTCATGTTTATGTAGTTGATTATGATTCAAGTACAATACAAGCTGATTTAAATTATTCAAGTTTAGGAACATCGGCATTACTTGCAATAGATAATGTCCATGATTATTTAATATTGCATACCGTTTTAAATGGTGGTGATAATGGAACCCCTATGTTTACTATTATAAATTTAGCTGATATGAGTACAGTGACTACCTTTCGTATTCCTAATCAAGGCGTTCCACAAGGTTTAGATGTTGATGGGATGTATATTTATTTATATACAGATAATAAAGTTACAGTATTTAACTATGAGGGTAAAATAATTACCTCTTATCCTATAAATAAAGCAGGAGAAAGTGAAGGCTTAACAATGGCAACAGATCACGGAACTTCATATCTATCTATGGGATATAATCACCCAAATAGAATTTATATTCTAAGAAGCAACGAAAATAAAAAACTTCATAATTCGCAAATACTTAATAAATCAACGCGAAAAATCTAAAGGAACATATCTTTAATTTATATCAATTTCCCTATTAAAATAGGGGTACTTAGACAACTAAGGGGGTATTACTATGTCAAATGGAAATGATACTTTAGATACAGAAATAATTGTAAACGAAATATTAGAGCAAGGAGAGATTTTTAACGATATTGAAGAAGATCTATTGCATGACTTAATAGGAAATAAGATATCCAAAGATACTACGATTACTCATAAACAAACTCTTACTTTTGGAAACAAGATGGCTGATAAAATAGCCGCATCAGTAGGCAGCTGGGGTTTTATAATTGCAGCATTAGCAATTATAGGAATATGGATAGTATTAAATATCATCTTAAAGAATTCATTTGATCCCTTTCCATTTATACTTCTTAATCTAGTACTATCGTGTACTGCCGCTATACAAGCACCTGTAATAATGATGAGTCAGAATAGACAGGAAGATAAAGATAGAATAAAATCAAAAAATGATTATAAAATAAATCTGAAATCAGAGTTGATCGTTCAAGATTTGCATAAGAAAATAGATTTATTAATTGAAGATCAAAAAATGTTAGTTAAGAATCAATCTATAATGCTTGAATATATTGAAAGTTTACAAAAAACAAAATAACTGAGTAAAAACCCAAAATTTCTTGAAAGCGATACTCGCATTGTTGATACAAGTTTAGTTCAGTGTTTACTTTAAATCTATTGAATTCATATTTTGAGTTATATTTTAATTTTTAAAATCTTCATCAGATCTATTTTTTATAATTTTTTCAAGTTTGTCTGCACGTTCATTGTAATTACTACCAATTGTGTTTTTAACATAATAAGCAAACCGTTTTTTCATGCCTTTCTCATAGCCAATTCCATCCTCTGGATATTTATGATTGGTAATTTCAATTCCATTCTTACCATTCTTGATATATAGAACTACGGGAATTGCTATTCCACTTTCTAGGATTAGCTTATCTCCCTCTTTAAAATAACCTTCCTTTAATAACCAAATATATATTTTATCTTTATCTTTCCCCAGAACCGTAAATGCACTGTACATTTTCCCTTCTCTTGCTACATTAATATATGTCGTTAAATAATTTACACTGAATATTTATACATTACAACTACCAAGTCAAAGCGTGATATAGAACAACCCCCAAATTAATTAAATCAAAATGGGGGTTGTTTTTATTTTTTATATTAAGAATCCACGAAGGTTGCTACGGCATTTTTAATACTGCATCATTTGAAATGCTATTAATATTTTTCAGAGAATATTTCAAAATATGCTTGAGGATGTACACAAGCTGGGCATATTTTCGGAGCACTTTTTCCCTCAAAAATATAACCACAGTTTCTACATTTCCAAATAACTGATTCTTCTTTATTAAATACTGTATTATTTTCTATATTACTTAATAGTTCTCTATATCTTTCTTCATGATGCTTTTCAACATCAGAAATTTTTCTAAAAACAAACGCGATATCATCAAAGCCTTCCTCCTGCGCAACTTTCGCAAATGCTGGGTAAAGATCTGACCACTCTTCATTTTCTCCATTTGCTGCTGACAATAAATTTGCTTTAGTATCTCCAAGACCTACAGGATATGTGGCATTAATTTCTACCACTTCTCCATTTAAACTTTCATTTAAAAACTTAAAAAATCTTTTAGCGTGTTCTTTTTCATTATCTGCTGTTTCTATGAATATATTAGCTATTTGTACATACCCCTCTTTTTTCGCTATAGATGAATAATAAGTATATCTATTCCTAGCTTGTGATTCACCTGCGAATGATTTCATAAGATTTTCAGCTGTTTTTGTACCCTTTAATGTTTTCATAAAATGCCTCCTTGTTTTTCTACTTAAAGAAAATAATTACCTCTATTAGAGTATACCCTAAATAGTATACTTTGCTTCTTTTAATCCATACTATTTTAAGAAAGTTTACTAAATTACCTATTAATTAAGTTTATTCTAAGTATGTACCTTATTTCCAAACATCAGTATCAACACCAATAGATTTTGATTTGAATTTAGTTCCATCGGTTTTTTTATAATTTTTCAATATTTTTAATGCATAGTTAGACCCAATTAATATAATTGGAACATTTACATAAACTAAAACAATATTTACAAAATCACCTATGTACCATAAATTTGTAAGTTCTAAACCAGCAAGAACTGTTAATGCGCCAAATGGAACAAAGAATAATGCACCAACCAAACGTATTCCCATAATAAATTTCTTATTTCTAGATATTAAATTTGCGGAGACTTCTGCAAACAATATTAAACCGAGCAATGTTGTAAATGCAAACATTCCATAGCATAGCGAAACAATAATTGTAACTGTTCCATCTAATGCAGTACCAGGAACTAAGTATTTGATTGAGGATAGGTAAACTGTAAGTTTCGACGCTTCTATACTTTCCCATGAAACTCCAGCAGTGCCTGTCCAAACATGTGCCATAACAATAACAAATCCAGTCATACTACATATTACCATTGTGTCAAGAAAAACTCCTAGACATTGTACAAAACCTTGTTCTGCAGGATGTTTATTCTCCGCTGTAGCAGCCGCCATTGTAATTGTTCCTTGCCCAGCTTCATTGGACATTAACCCACGCTTAATTCCTTGAGCTAAAGCTACACCAAATGCCCCACCAAATAATGCATTGGGCTTAAATGCTCCACCAATCACTTCTTTAAAGAAATACGGAACTTTATCTAAATTAACTAATATTATTAAAATAACTATAAGTGTATAAATAACTGCCATAATAGGTACTAGTATATCTGTAACTGCAGTAACTCTTTTTATTCCTCCAATTACAGTCAAAAGAACAGTAATTATTAAGACTATTGCTATACCATAATAAACTGTAGATTGACGTCCAAAGGTTTTTCCAGCTATAGTATCAGCTATTGAACCGAAACTTGTAAATAAATGAAAAGCTTGAGATGGGATAACAAACAGTGCATATATTATAAAAAGTGAAGACAGTACAATACCTACCCACCGTTTATTGCCCAAAATCTTTTGACCATAAAATGGAAGTCCACCTACGAACTCCTTGCCATTTTTCTCTTTAAAAAGCTGTGCAAGTACAGATTCTACAAAAGCCGTGGACATACCAAAGAAAGCTGAAACCCACATCCAAAATAGTGCCCCTGGTCCGCCAACAGATATTGCACCTGTAACCCCCATAATATTACCTGGACCTACACGCATAGCAGAACTTAGTAAAAATGATGCTAATGAACTAACCCCAGTATCTGTTTCCTTTTTTGTAGCAAGAATCTTAATTCCTTTTTTAAATGCCATAACTTGAATAAATCCAGTTTTAAATGTAAGATAAATTCCTGTTCCTAAAAGTAAAATAACTGCAAAGGCAAAATTACCTAAAACCGGGATGTTTTGATACCACTTAAAATTAGTTGGAAATTCCCATAGAAAATCCGCAATAGGAACTATAAAATCAAAAAAATTATTTATTGCTTGAAATAATACACTCATTTTTAAACCTCCATATTATAATGTTATCCTTATTTGCATTTTAGAATTAATTACTCCAAAAATTATTTGCATACGGTAATTATACACTAATAAGGTATAAAATGAATTTTTTAAAAAATAAAAGTATAAAAATGTCGTTAAACTTTATGCTTTACTATAAAAAAATCATCTTACTTTCGACTATTACGCCCAAAGCAAAATGATTAATGGTTTTATATTTTTTTTAGAAAGCAGGAATTATATCTCCTTTATATTTATCTTCAATAATTTTTTTAACTTCTGGAGAATTTAATGCCTTTGAAAGTGCTTCTATATGAGGTTTAGTTTTATCTTCTTTTCTAACTGCAAGCACATTTGCATAAGGCGAATCTTTTGATTCAATTGCTAGTGCGTCTTTTGTCGGATTTAAATTGGCTTCTATTGCAAAATTTGAGTTTATAACTGCTGCATCCACATCTTTTAAAATCCTTGGAAGCTGAGGAGCGTCTAATTCAGTTATTTTAAAATTCTTTTTATTTTCAGTAATATCAAGTTTAGAAATAAGATCTCCACTTTTTAGTTTTAATAGCCCTTCCTTCTCAAGCACTCTAAGTGCTCTTGCTCCATTTGTAGGATCACTTGGAATGGCTATTTTAGCTCCATCTTTTAAATCACTTAGCTTTTTATATTTATTAGAGTACACACCCATAGGTTCAAGATGAACCTTTACAGTATAGTCTAGGTCCACTCCCTTTTCTTTACTAAAGGATTGCAAATAAGGAATATGTTGAAAGAAATTAGCATCTAATTGTCCCTCGGCTAGTGCAGTGTTTGGTGTTACATAGTCAGTAAATTCTACTATTTCGAGAGTATATCCCTCTTTTGCGAGAATCGGCTTTATAGCCTCTAATATTTCTTTATGAGGCACTGGTGACGCACCTACTTTAATGATTTTTTTCTCAGTTACATCCGCCTCTTTTTTTGCTCCACATCCACTCAGTGTAAAAATCACAACTATTGTTAATAATATGCTTAATATTTTTTTCATTTTTAATTTCCTCCTCTTATTTTTCTTTTAATATTTTTATAATTCAAAACTTATTTAATCATTTTTCTGTACAATATATTTCCTAAGGCTTGAATTACTTGCACAACTGCAATTAATATAATTACAGTGTATATCATGATATCTGACTTAAATCTATAGTAACCATATTTTACGGCTACATCTCCAAGTCCCCCTCCACCAATTGTCCCAGCCATAGCTGAGTAACCTATAATGTTTATTATTGTTAACGTAACTCCAAGAACTATAGACGGCATTGCCTCTTTTAACATAACCTTAAATATAATTTGATAGGTTTTTGCACCAAATGACTTAGCTGCTTCAACAATTCCATAATCCACTTCTAAAAGTGCAGATTCTATTATTCTTGCAGCAAAAGGTGCTGCACCAAGCGTTAGAGGAACTATAGCTGCATTAGTACCTATTGTTGTTCCAACTATAAGCTTAGTTAAAGGGAATATAGATATCATTAGTATAATAAACGGAAAAGACCTAAGTACATTTATTACTAAATTTAAGATTTTATAGATTAAAGTGTTTGGCCTTAGGCCAATAGGTCCAGTTATAATTAATCCTACTGCTGAAATAAACCCTAAAATAACTGTAAAAATCGTGGATAATGTTACCATATATATAGTTTCTTTTAGTGCAGGTAATAAAATATCTTTAAATAGCATTTATACTCTCTCCCTTGTGCTTCTCAAGCTGCACAGAATAATTAATGAGCTCCCACTCTATAGATTTTTCATCTAAATAATTTAATATCTTCTTCTTATTCTCTTTACTTGCATTTATTATGAGACTTCCCATTACGTTATCCCTAAATTTTTCAAGCCTGCCCCATACTATTGAAAAATCAATATTTAACTCCCTGGCAATTGATGTTATAAGGCAACTCTGGGTAATTTCCTTTGTAAAAAATATTTTAATGTTATATCCAGTGCTAGGCAGTAATTCTTCCTCTCCCATAAGTGTTTGCATTTCCTTTGTTGGCCTAATAAATAGTTCATCGGTAATGCCATGGCTTTTAATTTCCCCTCCTTCTAAAAGAATAAATTTATTACAAATTTCTTTGACCACTTCCATCTGATGGGTAACTACAATAATTGTTATATTAAATTTGTTATTGATAGCTCTTAAAAGCTCTAATATAGATTTTGTAGTTTTAGGATCTAGTGCAGAGGTAGCTTCATCACAAAGTAATATTTTCGGATTAAGTGAAAGCGCTCTTGCAATTCCAACTCTTTGCTTCTGCCCTCCGCTAAGTTGTTTTACATTGGTGTTTGCTTTATCCTTAAGTCCTACTAACTCTATTAAGCTATCTACTCTTTTTTTAATAAAATTTTTATCGTTTCCCCATATTTCTAGTGGAAATGCTATGTTTTCAAAAACATTTTTACTGTTAATAAGATTAAAACTTTGAAATATTATGCCTACATTTTTCCTAAACTCGCGAAGTTCTTTCAAACTTAGCTGTTTCACCCCTTTTTCCATTATATTAATGGTACCTGTATCATAGGTTTCAAGCCCATTAAAGCATCTAAGTAAAGTGGATTTACCAGCTCCACTGTGACCAATAACACCATAAATATCACCCTCCTCCACTGTAAATGAAACATCATTTAACACTTTAACCCCTGAAAAACTTTTACTTACACCTCGAACTTTAATCATGATATCCCTTCTCCTTTTCATTTCTTATAATTCATCTTTACCTTTTGATCCTTTCTTTAAACATCACTCTAAAAAAATAGAGCCCAAGAATAAACTTGGGCACTACTTCCAAACTTATTCTTATCTTGCAGCAATGCTGCAGGAATTAACACCATGTATCATAATATGATACTGGTTGTCGGGGTTCATAGGGCCAGTCCCTCCACCTCTCTTGATAAGACACTATTAAATTTTATTTACATCTATTCAAAAAAACAAAAACCTCTTTCATCATTATATAATGATGAAAGAGGTATAAAATTACAAAGACACCTCTCTCATCTTCCGCTAATTTACAATGAAATTAACGCAGGATTTAGCACCTATTCAGACAATACGTCTGATGGTTGCCGAGATGTCATCGGGCCAGTCCCTCTATCTCTCTTGATGAGAATTAACTTATTTATTAAATTAGATTTATAATATCACTATATGAATGCTATGTAAAGAAGTTTTTATATACACCTTCTCCAAACATCATACAACTGTCTAATGATGTTTCATCATAATATATATTTTGTTCATACTTTATATATAACATAAATATTCATGTTACATTATTTATGTTATAATATATTGTAATAATTATATTGTTCTAGGAGGATACATTGTATGGCTAATGTTTGAAATGCCAATAAGAAATAATTAACATCAATAGAAATCACATCATATAACTTGGTGTTATTGACAAAATTGTAAAATAATTGTATTATACACACATAAACTAAGCACTTTTTTAATAGTATAAGAGAGACCCATAAGGTCTCTTTTATGTGACCTAGTATTAGAATTCAGTAATAACAATTGAATATAGGACTAAAAACAGGAAATACTTATGGCGACCAAGTAAGCCCCCCCTTTACAGTATGTATGAAGCGTGGTCATTTAGGGCTAACCCTGGACATTTTTTGTATAATAAAAAAAGGAGGAGATATTAATGGATGATAATAAAAATGTAGAACCCATAAAAACAGCACCGGTTAAAAAGAAACTTTGGAAAAAAATCGTTAAAGGTTTATTGATATTTTCTGCAATAATTTTCGTATCGGCTACGATAACTTTAGGATATGGTTATATTAAATATGGGCCTAAAATAGAGGCAACTATAAAAGATGCTAACAATATAGCACAAACCATAAACGAAACCTCCTTTAATACCCGAAAACCAACACAATTTTTTGATACTAATGGTAAACTATTAAAAGAATTTAAGACCAATACATATTATTACACAAAAGAAGCAGACTTAAATCCCTATGTAGGTAAAGCTGTCACTTCAATAGAAGACCAAAGATTTTATAAACATGGTGGTATAGATTATAAAGGTATAAGGAGAGCTGTCTGGGTATATATAAAATCCAAGGGAGCTATCGTACAAGGTGGTTCAACAATAACGCAACAACTTGCAAGAAATGTATTCCTTACATTTGACGTAACCTTGTCGAGAAAATTGGAAGAGTCTGTTATAGCAAATAAATTAGAAGAAAGATATTCAAAAGATCAAATATTAGAGTTTTATGTAAATAATATAAACTTCGGCAATGGATGCTATAGTATTGAAAGTGCTTCACAATTTTACTTTCAAAAGAATAATAAGGATTTAGATTTATCTCAAATAGCTATGCTTGTTTCAATACCTAATAATCCATCTGTTTATAACCCCGTGACTCAGCTGGACAATGTTATAAAGAGGAGAGACTTAGTCTTAGATAAAATGCTAAGCTTAGAACAAATTTCACAAAATGATTTTGATACAGCAAAAGCAGAAGTTATTAAATTAAATATTAAACCTCGTACAGCACCTGAACCTATGAGCTATGATATTCAATATGCTGTTCACAATGCAACCTTAAAGTTAATGGAGCAAAATGGTTTCGTTTCTAAATATTCTTTTAGTAATGATAATGATAGAAACACTTATTTCACTAAGTATAATGATGAATATGAGTCTAAAGAAAAACAACTTCTTAGTGGAGGATATAGAATAGATACATCTATTGATACTGCAAAACAAGAAAAATTACAAAGTGTAGTAGATAGTCATTTGGCTCAATATACAAGCACCAATAACAAAACAGATTTATATGAAAAGCAAGGTGCAAGCGTTACTATAGATAATAATACTGGAGAAGTAGTAGCTATAGTTGGAGGTAGAAGCCAAGATGGTAACACCTTTAACAGAGCCTTCTTAGGTGTAAGGCAGCCAGGTTCCGCTATAAAGCCATTAATCGCATATACCCCTGCATTTGAAAAAGGCTACATTCCCGCTAGTGAATATGAAGACAAAGCCTTTGATAATGGTCCCGCTAATGTTGATTTTAAATACAGAGGTTCTGTATCTTTAAGATATGCAGTTGAGATATCTATAAACACTATCCCGGTTAGATTAGTGGGAGAAATGGGCGTAAAGAATTCGTTGAAATATTTACAAAACATGGAGTTTAAATATACAACTCCTCAAGATATTTACCCTATAATTGCTATAGGTGGTTTTACAAAGGGTGTTACGCCAGTTGAAATGGCTTCAGGTTATTCAACCCTTGCAAGAAACGGCGAATTTATAAGTCCGACTAATGTACGTAAAATAACAAATACAATAGTTAATGAAGTATTATTTGAAAATAAACATAAGCAAACTACAGTGTATGATAGTGGTGCCTCTTATCTTATGACAGATACTTTAAAGGGTGTACTAACAAAAACAGAAAGTCATGCAAATTTAGCCCTTAGTAACTATCCCTTTACTGCAGGTAAAACAGGAACTACAGATCAATCAAAAGATGCTTGGTTTGTAGGATATACACCTTATTATACAACCTCTGTATGGGTAGGAGATGATATTCCAGCGCCACAAAACATGTATGGAGCTCAAGAACCAGGTCAGATATGGAAAGAATATATGGAGTACCTACACCAAGGTCTAGAACAAAAAGACTTTACTCGTCCTAATACAGTAGTTGATAGAAATGGGGTATTAATGAATACTCTATATATCAAATTAAATGAAAATGGTAAAATAAAAGCAGAAAAGAAAGTCATAGAAAAACCAAGTGATGATGATGTAAAAAAAGCAAATGATGATGCTGCAAAAAAAGCAAGCGATGATGCTGCAAAAAAGACAAGCGATGATGCTGCAAAAAAAGCAAGCGATGATGCTGCAAACAAAGCAGCTGCGGATAAAGCAGCAGCAGACAAAGTAGCTGCTGACGCAGCAGCTGCAAATGAAGCCGCAGCAAAAGCAGCTGCAGACAAAGCAGCTGCAGACAAAGCAGCTGCAGACAAAGCGGCTGCAGACGCAGCCGCAAATGAACAACCACCAGCCCCAACCCCAGCTCCAGACCCAGCTCCAGCCCCAACCCCAGCCCCAGACCCAACCCCACCCCCTGCACAATAAACCAGCGCGAACGTTAAATCATCACCTACGCTGCTGCACTATTAATGACTTTCCTTCTGAAGTGTCATTAATCAGTAATTATATTTTATTTTAAAAGAGGGGAAGTATTTAAAAATACTTCCCCTCTTTTTTTACCACTATATTTAAGCATACCGTTGATATCCTATATACAAATCCTTTCTTAAACAATCGTATTGGAAGATTATGAGTTTGCCTTCTTTTCTCAAAATTTTATTAGTTTCCGCCACCTACTTTGTTCTATAAGCCAACCAGCTAGAAAATCTTCCTATATTTTTAAAAGAAACTATATTGCACAAGATCTCAGTTAGTTTTCCAAATTTTCTATAACAAAAATTAAATGTTAAAAATGGAATCCATTGTTTTTTGGATTTCGGCAGTCTTTTCATTATGTTTTTAAACGTGTACACCTCTTTATATATCCATAGATAGCCATTATATAATTCTTCTGCTGTCATACTCCTGGGTTTATATACAACTTGGGCAGTATTATAATTAGACAAATTAAAATCTACTATTCTATTTTCCTCGAATAATGATAAGTATAACTTTGTGCCAGGATAGGGGGTAAGAATATGGGATGTTACCGTTTCTATTTTATTTTTAACTACCCATTCTAATGTACTCTTAAATATTGAGGCATCATCTTCATCTAATCCGAAAACAAAACTAGCATTTATCATTATTCCTCTTTTATGAATTTCATCCACAAGCTTCTCATATCTATTCACACTATTTTGTACTTTATGAACACTTTTTAATGACTTACTGTTTATACTTTCAAAACCTATAAAAAGGCTTTGACAGCCTGCCGCCTTCATTTCATCTAATAGTTCAGGCATGTCAACTATATTAGAAGTAACTGCTGCATTCCACTTTAATTTAAGAGGTTTCATTTCCTTTAATAATTCTTTTGTCCATTTTGGATTTCCAACAAAATTATCATCAATAAACATTATATGTCTTGTTTTTAATTTATTTATATCTTTAATTACATCATCTATAGGTCTATTAATATAGGTTTTAAGGACATTTTTGCAACTATTATAGCAGAAATCACATTGAAATGGGCATCCCCTGCTTGTGCTAATTATATTAGTATATAAATATTTTTTATTATCAATAATATCATAATTAGGTGATACTATTTCTTCTCCCGAAATATTTTCCATATCATAATATATCTTTTTAAGCGAATTGTTTTCTTTATCCTTAAGTATCTTTACCCAAACTCTCTCAGCCATTCCCACACTTATTGCGTCAAAACTATCAACAGTTCCCTCTGGATCTGATGTTATGTGTATCCCCCCCGCAATTACTGTTACACCACGCTTTTGGAACTCCTTTGATATTTCTACTGCTCTATTCATAACATCTACAGTAACAGTTATAACCACCAAATCTACCAGCTCATTGAAATCTATCTTTTCAACATTTTCATTCTCAATATTAACTTCATGCTCTTTTGGCGTAAGATTTGCTATTGTTAATAAAGCTAACGAAGGAGACATTCTTGTTTTTAATTTTGTATCCATAGGTCTTTGTACCATTGCAGGTTGAATTAATTTGATTTTCATATAATCCTCCTCAAATAAAGCGATATCGCATAATATTCTACGCTAGTGAGACGACCCTAATAAATTATACCATTACATACCATAATTAACTTACTATTTTTTCTATTTTCCCCGCCCGTATAACTTTCTCCTGCGTGACTCCACATAAGAGATTGAAACGTGGGATTTCTGCTCTTCTTATTTGGAGTCACTTCTCGAGTATGTATTAATCTTGTTTTCAAAGTTAGAATAGGGATAAGTCTTTAGAAAATCTTTAGAATTACCCCAACATTATCTTTAAAAGTTAAGAGTGTCATAAAGATATGAAATTGAGAGAGGTGGTAAGAAAAATTTATAATGAGATGACCTACAAATATAATAAGCTTTTTGAAGCTACATGTAAAATAGCGGAAGGCAATTTAGATGTAACTATTGAAGAAAATTTAGGTGTATTCAATGATTTTAAGAAAGAAATCGAAAGTATACAAAAGGGCTTTAAAAAGGCAGTTATCGAAGAGGTAAAGAGTCAAAAAATGAAGACAGAGCTTATTTCCAATGTATCTCATGATTTAAAAACTCCTTTAACATCTATTATTACTTATACAGATTTATTAAAGGATGAAAATCTTTCAGCAGAAAAGCATAAGGAGTATTTAGATACATTAGATAGGAACTCACAAAGATTACAGGAATTAATTGAGGATTTATTTGAAGTGAGCAAGGCTACAAGTGGAAATATAAATTTAAATTTAGTTGATGTGGATGTTGTGGCCTTAATGAAACAAACCTTATTAGAACTAGATGATAAAATATCAGCAGCATCACTAGTAGTAAAAACAAAGTATCCAGAAGGAAAAGTAATATTGCATTTGGATAGCCAGCGTATGTTTAGAGTGTTTGAAAACCTTATAATCAATATAACAAAGTATTCTATGAAAGGTTCTAGAGTTTACATTGATATTGTTTCTAGAGAAGATAAAATTGAAATAACATTGAAAAATATGACAGCTATTGAAATTGAATTTAATGTTAATGACATAGTGGAAAGATTCGTAAGAGGAGACAAAGCACGTAACACAGAAGGTTCGGGACTTGGACTAGCCATAGCCAAAAGCTTTGTAGAACTCCAAGGTGGACAATTAAATATAACTGTGGATGGGGATTTATTTAAGGTTACAGTTACATTTAATTAGATCATCTCCTGCGGAGCTGAACATCTTTAAAGAAGATGAATTGACGACTTCGGAAGGAGATTTATACTCCAACTGAAGTTTTCTATTTGTTAGGGCAAGTAACTCCTACTTATAGTAGGTACTCCCACTTATAGAAGTGGGAGGCTTTCCTTCTGAAATGTCGTTAAATGAAGAACAAGTGTAATAAAATATATACTTTTTTTGCTCATAAAAATAAAGCATGAATAAAAATATATTTATCATATATTTTTTCATGCTTTATTTTTAAAAATTTATACGTTAAATCATCTCCTGCGGAGCTGCAATGTCGCTAAACAGCAATCAGTTTAAGACTTTCTTAAAACATACACATGTTTGTGTATCATCTATTTTTTCTTATTCCACCGTTACTGATTTTGCAAGATTTCTTGGCTTATCAACATCGCAACCCTTTTGAATTGCCATGTAGTAAGATAATAATTGTAGTGGAATTACTGAAATTACTGGTGCTAATATATCCATTACTTTTGGTATATAAGTTACGGAGTATACTGATTTTTCAATTTCAGTGTGTCCTTCTGGCGCAAAAGCAAATACTTTTGCTCCTCTAGTAGCTACTTCTTTTATATTACTTACCATCTTATCAAATAATTCTTCTTGAGTAGCTAGTGCTATAACTATAGTTCCTTCTTCCATAAGCGCTATAGGACCATGCTTTAACTCTCCTGCCGCATAGGCATCTGAATGGATATATGATATCTCTTTAAGCTTTAATGAACCTTCCATTGCAACTGCATAGTCAAGTCCACGGCCTATAAAGAACATATCTCTATGCATATAAGTTTTCGCTGTGAATTTTTGAACAGTTTCCTTATTTTTAAGCACCTGCTCTGCCTTTTCTGGAAGCTCTAGCATAGCTGCTTTAATTTCTTCTAATTCATCTACGCTTAATGTTTCGTTATTCTGAGCAAAGAATAATGCTATTATATACATCGCTATAAGCTGAGTTACATAAGCTTTAGTAGATGCAACTGCTATTTCTGGTCCAGCCCAAGTGTATAGTACGTCGTCTGCTTCTCTTGAAGCTGCGCTACCGACTACATTAGTTACTGCTATAACTCTAGCACCTTTTGACTTTGCAAGCCTTAAAGCGGACATAGTGTCTGCAGTTTCTCCTGATTGACTAATAACTATCATCAATGTATTTTCGTCCATTATTGGGTCTCTATATTTAAACTCAGAAGCTATATCTAATTCTACTGGTATTCTTGCAAGTTTTTCTATAACATATTTACCTACAACTCCTGCATGGTATGCAGTTCCACATGCTACTATATATATTTTATTTAAATTTTGAATTTGCTCTTTAGTTATAGTTATTTTATCTAGAGATATTGGCTCTCCTAGAACTACTCTTGAAGTCATTGTGTCTCTGATTGCCTTTGGTTGTTCATGGATTTCTTTTAGCATAAAGTGCTCATATCCACCTTTTTCAGCGGCTTCTGCATCCCAAGTTACATGGAATACTTCTTTCTCTATAACTTCGTTTTCAGCATTAATAAGCTTTATTCCATCACTTGAAATTACAACAAATTCGTTATCTTCCAATAAATATACTTCTCTTGTGTGGTTTAATACTGCTGGTATATCTGAAGCTACAAAAAATTCATCTTTGCCAATACCTACTATTAACGGACTATCTTTTCTTACTGCCACTAATTTATCTGGTTCATCACTTGATATTACTGCTATTGCATAGCTACCTTCCATTTTAGTAGTAGCCTTCATTACCGCTTCAACAATATTTCCATCAAAGTAGAAATCTATAAGATGTGGTATTACTTCTGTGTCAGTTTCAGATGTAAATTTATATCCTTTTGTCATTAACCATTCTCTTAAACGTATATAATTTTCTATGATCCCATTGTGAACTACACTAATAGTTCCTTTTTCATTAGTATGTGGGTGAGAATTTTCATCTGATGGTTTACCATGAGTGGCCCATCTAGTGTGTCCTATACCCACTTGTCCAATAAGCGGCTCTTCTAATAATTGAGCCTCTAAATTTGCAAGTCTTCCTTTGCACTTTGTAACGCTTAAAACTCCATCATTTATAATTGCGATTCCTGCTGAATCGTATCCTCTATATTCTAATTTACTAAGACCTTCTACCAAGATTGGTGAAGCCTGTTTTTTTCCAAAATATCCAACTATTCCGCACATATTCATCTTCCTCTCAAATTTAAAATTTTACACAAATCAACACTAAAGTGCTTTATTACCTTTAGTGCTATTCGTAATATTTATAAAGGTTTTAACACCAGATTGATCTTGTAACGAAAATCACTAATCGCTTTTATCAACCATTAACGGTAGTGCGCTACCGCGGGGCATCCGCCGAAGATTCGATACTCCCCATCCTCGTCAACTCATAATGCATAATAACTACTAATGCTCATTATGAGTCCTGGCGCTTTAAAATCATCTAATTCTCTCTATCCTCCTTTACCATAATATTTACATTCACAAATACGTAAACTGAAAGCTTATGAACCTTTCACATAAGCTTTCAGTCTATTATATTCATTTTATAGCCTAAACGTCAATGCTTTTAATGATAAGTTAACTTAATAGTTACTTTTTTCTACTATAATTCATGTTATTTTCCATATTATTTAGTAATCATGAAATTTTATACTATCTTACTTATTTGCTTTTTCCTGGATTAATTTCGCAAGAGCATGCGCCATTACATCTAATTCACTTTGTACTTTACCCTCGAGCATTACTCTCACTAAAGGCTCTGTACCTGAAGGCCTTATAAGCACTCTTCCACAACCATCTAATTTTTCTTCTATTTTTCTAATCTCTTCAACTATTTCACTATCAGTTTCATGTATGTCCTTTTTATCATTAGGTACTGTTGCGTTAACTAATACTTGCGGAAGTTCTGTCATCATTGCTGCAAGCTCCGATAATGGTTTTCCTGATTCTTTAATAACAGTGGCTAATTGAAGTCCTGATACAAGTCCATCCCCTGTAGTATTAAAATCCAGGAAAATTACATGTCCTGATTGCTCTCCACCTAGGCTATAACCCTCTTCTTGCATTTTCTCAAGTACGTACCTATCTCCTACTTTAGTTTTAACTGTAGTTATGTTTTCTTCCTTCATCGCAATATCAAGGCCCAAATTACTCATAACTGTTACTACTACTGTATTTTTAGTTAATTTACCAATATCCTTTAAGTGTTTAGCACAAATAGCAATTATAAAATCTCCATTTATGAGATTTCCTTTCTCGTCTACAGCTAAACATCTATCTGCATCACCATCAAACGCTAGTCCTAAATCGCAATTATTTTCTTTAACAAAAGCCATTAAATGCTCAGGATGAGTAGATCCACAGTCTCTATTTATATTTATGCCATCTGGATCATTGTTAATAACTAAAACCTCAGCTCCTAGATCTCTTGTAGCTTTTACTGAAGTAATATGCGAAGCCCCATTAGCACAATCTAATGCTATTTTAAGTCCTTTTAAGTCTCCTGAAATAGTAGATTTAGCAAATTCTATATAATCCTCTACAGCACTGTGATTAACTGTTTTCTTACCTAAATCACCTGCTATTGGTGATGGTACTCCTTTAAAATCACTTTCTATGACTGCTTGTATTGTATCCTCTAATTCATCAGACAGCTTGAACCCATTGTTGTTAAAAAATTTTATTCCATTATATTCTACCGGGTTGTGAGAAGCTGAAATAACAACCCCTGCATCTGCTCCATATTTTCTAGTTAAATATGCTATAGCGGGTGTAGGAACTACTCCAAGACATATTGCCTCTGCCCCTACCGATAAAATCCCTGCAACTAAGGCCGATTCTAACATATCTCCCGAAACTCTTGTATCCATTCCTACTAAAATTTTAGGTTTATGAGCTCCGCTTGTTAATACAAACGCTCCTGATCTTCCTAACTTATATGCAAGCTCCACTGTTAATTCTGTATTTGCTATACCACGTACTCCATCTGTCCCGAACATTCTACTCATATTTTTCTACCTCTTTCTCAATATTATATGGATTTATTACAGGTCATCCTAAACAAAACAACTAATCAATTTGCTAGTGTTTTATTTTTAAACCCTCATTGGCCTTTTTTTATTTATATTAATTCACTGAAAACTACTTTCTAACTTAAATTATATTTATGCGGAAAATTCATTGTTTTATTTTACTATTTATGTACATATATATCAAAGCTTTTTTTGCATAAATGAATAAAACTTAATCATATTATACTACAGGTATAAGTATTTGTAAAAAAAGTCTCAGTATTTTACAATATACTTATCAAAAAAATAGCCCAACTCACTTATTTGGGTTGGGCTAAATCATCTCCTGGGTAGCTTCACAGCTTCTAAGAAGCTGACTTATTCTATAACAATCTCAACTGCGTCTCCATCTCCACTTTTTATATCTACAATTTTCCCATCCATTCCATTATCTATGGCATCTAATATACTTTGAGTCATTGCATCCATATCTACATTTTCCATGCCATCTACATTTACGTTTGGAATTCTTCCAAATGTTTTTATCATACCGCTTACAAATTTCAGTGGAATGTTAATATTTGCATTGTCATTTCCCTTAGATTTTATCCTTATTTTAAGCATTTTAGCATGTGTTCTGCCTTTAGTGTGGCTATTATTTGCTGCTACTTTATCCAAAATAATAAATTCTTTACTTTCTCCATTTAAAGCGTCTATAAGCTGCATAGCTTCTTCTGAATTAATTTTACCTTCTTCAACCATTCTTAATATTCTTGAGATTTCTTCATTCATTATTTCCCCTCCTTTTTCTGAAATGTTGTTAGCATTATTAATGCTTCATCAGCAGTAATTTCACCTTTGTCTAACATATCTAATACATCCTTTTTATCAGTGGCTGGTTTTTGCTTTAAAAAAGTATACCCAAGTGCTTCAATAACCTCATCTAGCTTTGCTGTAACTGCCTGATATTCTATGCCAAGCTCTTTTTCCATATCCTTAATGTTTCCTCTAGCTTTTAAGAATACTTCAACAAAATTTAACTGTTCACTATTTAAATAATCAAATCTAGATAATTCAAATTGGTTTTCTACCACAGTATTACATCCATCACATTTCAATCTAGTTGCTTTTAATCTAGAGCTACAAACTGGACATTTACTTAATATTTTGCATGCCATGTTTTACCACCTTCTTCCATTGTATTCATTATATTATCATTAATTGAAATATTCAACATAGAAATTAATTATTCCAGTATTTTTAACGATATTTCAGAATGAAAGTCTCCTACTTCTATAAGTTGGAATTATATGCCCTAACAAATAGAAAACTTCAGTGGGAGTATAAATCTCCTTCTGAAGTCGTTAATTCATCTTCTTCATAGCTGTTCAGCGACCCAGGAGATGATTTAAGGCAGGTGTTACAAAAAAATAACTAGCTGGTATGCTAGTCAATTTTTTTGGAGCTGCCTATATAGATTATTTTATAAAGCTAGAAAACAAACCACGCTCTAAGCCACTTACTAAGGATGAGCTCTTATTCAGGTTTCCATTTCTTCATTATACTTTCCGCTGTTTTTAATCCATCAACTGCCGCAGAAATTATTCCACCCGCATATCCCGCTCCTTCTCCTGCTGGGTATAATCCTTCTAGAGATATACTTTGTAATTCCTCATTTCTATCAATTCTTACTGGCGCCGATGTTCTTGTTTCAATACCAGTCATAACTGCGTCTTCTCTTGCAAAACCCTTTATTTTATAATCAAATTTAGGTAAAGCCTCTTTTATAGCATCTGTTACATAACTAGGCAAACACCCAGTAAGATCAGCAAATTTATATCCCGGTGTATAGCTTGGTTTTATACTCCCTATTTTGTTACTGTCTATTCCTTTAAGGAAATCTCCAACTAATTGCACGGGTGCATTATAGTTTGATCCTCCAATTTTATAAGCTAGTGCTTCATAATGCCTCTGAAACTCAATACCAGCAAGTGGGTCGTCTGTTCCAAAGTCTTTAGGTCCTACAGATACCACTACAGCTGAGTTTGCATTAGCCTTATCTCTCTTATATTCACTCATACCATTTATTGCAAGGCATCCCTGCTCTGAAGCTGCCGAGACTACTTGTCCGCCTGGGCACATACAAAAACTATATACTGCTCTTCCAGATTTTCCACTTGTATAAGTAAGCTTGTAATCAGCACCTTTTAACCTTGGGTGGTTAGCATATTTTCCATATTGATTTTCATTGATCATATCCTGAGGATGCTCTATTCGAACCCCCATTGCAAATGGCTTACTAGACATAAATACGCCTTTTTTATATAACATTTCATATGTATCCCTGGAACTATGTCCTGGAGCTAAAATTAAGCTATCACAAGGCAACTCTTCCCCATTTACTATTATGCTTTTCACCTTTTTATCTTTAATTTTTATATCGGAAAGCTTACTATTAAATCTTACTTCTCCACCTAGTTTAATAATACTTTCTCTTATATTTTTCACAACTTCTTTTAACACATCTGTACCTATGTGAGGCTTGCCAATATACAATATTTCCTCAGGTGCACCAGCTTTCACAAATTCCTCTAATATGTAGTCACATCTAGTGTCCTTTATTCTTGTAGTTAGCTTTCCATCTGAAAAGGTTCCCGCTCCACCTTCACCAAATTGCACATTTGATTCTGTATTGAGCACCGCCCTAGTCCAAAATTTGTTTATGCTTTTTGTTCTAAGCTCTACCTGTTCTCCTCTTTCAATAATTAGAGGCTTGTATCCCTTTTGCGCCATAAGAAGCCCAGCAAACATACCTGCTGGACCCATTCCTACGATTATAGGTCTATGCTGCATCTCACTCGTTCCAAATTCAAACTCAGCATTATACTTAACTTCTTCAAGTTTAACATCTTTATGATTTGCCCTCTCTACAATTTTTAATTCATCATCCATTTTAATACAAGCAGCATAATTAAATTTAATGTTATTTTTTTTCCTAGCATCTATGGATTCTTTAGCTATTCTAAAATCTTTTATTTCGTTCTCATCAACTCTCATTATTTTTGCTGCCTTTGTTTTTATAGTATCTATAGTATCGTCTATATCTAGGACTATGTTATTCACTCTTATTGTCATTTCCTGTCATTACCTCCGTTTGTTTCTTCGTAATAGTTACTAATATTTTATCTTGGTCTTGTGATATTAAATTTACTCCTTCTGGCATACTTGCCACTACTTTCACAGAGTGTTCTCCTTCTACTAAATTAGCTAAATCTACTACGGCGCTAATTTTTGTCAAATCCAAAGAATCCATAACTGCCTGCGTACCTGAAACCAGTAGTGAGTCATTATTTTTTTCGAGTTTCACTTGATATTTTTCATCTAAATTAATATATTTGATGTCTTGACTTATTTTTTTTTGCACTACCTCATCTATATTCTTTTTCACTACCTCATCTAAATTAATCTCAGCCTTTACTAAAGCAGTACCACTAACTAAACTTAATCCACCTGGAATTAATACTTTAACATTCATCGTAGTACTTTTGTTTATTTTACTTAGGTCAATAGCTTCCGTGTTTAAATTTCCCACTTGTTTAAGTGCATCTACACTTCCTGTTACATCAAACCGTTCTGGTTGCACTTTTATGCTCTTTAGCGTAAAATTAGGATTCAAAACTCCTATGGTTTTCACCGTTACTCCTACAGACTTAGTCTTCCTTATAGGAATCTTAACATCTATCTGAACTGGGTTTACAACCACTCCTTTTACTTCCTTACCTTCTTCATCTACTGGTTTAAGCGTGTATGTTTTTGCAATATTTGATTCCACGTCTTGTATATTAACTTCTACTAATATTTTTTTCACTACATTTACAAACTTTGACCCACCTACTACTTTAGCATTACTTTGGGATATTTCTGGTTCAGATGCATAGAAGCCTTCTTTGGGTTTTCCACTTGTAATTACATTTATAGGTAGATTAGATTCAATCCGTTTATCTAAGTTTACCTTTATAAAAAGACCATTACTATTTACCACTGTTATATTATTAGGGCTTTTTCTTATTTCAATAGGAATCATTTGTTCTCCAGTTTTAAGAGCATATGCACTTAAATCTGCAACTAATGTGAAATCTTCTGCTTTCTTACCCAAAATTATACTAGTACTAGCCCCTTTGATATTTATGGATGTTGTTAAATCTTGCCCTGGTACTAAAACGAGATTTGACTGGGTTAATACATTTGTATTTAAAAGCTGTACAGGTATGTTTTGAAGCTTATAAGCAGTAAGTGGATTTTCTGTGCTTGATATAAAAAGCCATAAAGCAAAGGCAGCTATTACGCAGCAAATTTTAATTATAAATTCTTGTTTTCCGTTTTTATCCATGCCTTTACTCTCTCCTTTAAGGTTATTTTTTTAGTTTGTCTTCTTTTTATTATTTGAAGAAGTATTTTTTTAAGCTTATCCTTGTCATAGTTCCTTAGCAATCTTCCATTCATTGCTATAGATATAGTTCCTGTTTCTTCTGATACTATTATTGTTAGAGCATCTGAAGTTTCTGTTATTCCTATTGCCGCTCTATGCCGCGTCCCTAGTTTCTTACTTATTACATCATTATTTGTTAAAGGCAGAAAACATCCTGCCGCGATTATTCTATCATTTCTAATTATTGTAGCCCCATCATGAAGGGGGGTATTAACTACAAATATATTTTCTAGTAAAGCTGTAGATATTACAGCATCCAATGCGGTTCCTGTTTTAATAATTTCTGCAATACCTGTCCTTTGTTCTATTACTATTAGTGCCCCTGTTTTACTTTTTGATAAAATTTCAACGGCATTGACAATTTCAGTTATAACCTTCTCCATTATTTGTTCATCTTCAAATACGTGTTTATCAGCAAAAGCGGTCCTTCCGATGTGCTCTAACGCCCTTCTTATTTCTGGTTGAAAGATGATAACAATAGTCAAAACACCAATTGTTATTGTCTTATTTAAAACCCAATTTAATACTGTTAAATTAAGCAATTGGCTTATCGGAATAAGCACAAAAATAAAAATCATTCCTTTTAATAACTGTATAGCTCTTGTTTCTTTCATTAGCATGTAACTTTTATAGAATATAAACGCCACCACTAATATATCCAAAATTGAAAATATGCTTATATTTTTGATTGTGCTTATCATTAATTTAAATACTTCCATAAAGCCCACACCCCTCTACTAAAACTCCTATTTACAATTATACACCATGATTTGCTTTATTAGTATATATTATAATTTAATTTTATTATAACAATTAAGCACACATTTCAAAGTAATTTTATTCAACATATACCACTTTTACATTCTAAGAGTATAATTCTGTAACTAAACTAGAATAATATATGTATTAAATTAATATATGAATACAAGACAAATAATAAGGGAGTGAGTTTTTTTGAACGAGCAAAAAGAAAATGTAGATATTATAGATACTAATAACAAAAGAAAAACATTTAAAATCATACTTTTTCTATCTATTATCATGATCTCCATAGGTATTTCCTTAACTATCTATTACAAATCTATAAATAAGGTATATGATTCCTATAAAACTGCCTTAATAACTAATATTAATATTATTAATACGGTTAATAACAATACAGGACGGTTTAATAGTGGCCAAACAATAGATGTTGGTTATGCCAAAGAACAATTGCCTAGTATTATTAAAGATTTAGCTAAGCTCCGCGATAATTTATCAAATTCAGAACCTACCGCGAAATATAAAAAAGATCATGAAAATTTAAAATCAGGCTTAGACAAAAACCTATTAATATACAGACAAACACTAGCAATTTTAAATAATCCTTCTGGTCGAGATGTAGAAAAATCCGTGGAGGATCTTAAAACCTTTAGAAATGATTGCATGAATTTTTACTCCTTAGTAGATATTCGTAATATTGAAATAACACTGCCAAGAACATCTTTAGTCTTCATTGATAATGTACTTAATTACAGTTATAGCGCCGTAATGATAAGAAAAGAAACAGATATTAAATCGGAACAAACTCAGGAATTTATCAATAAAACTGATAGCTTATCCGTGGATTTTTTAGATGCTAAAACTGATTTTTACTCAAATGTAATAAAAGCGAGAAAAAAAGAGATATCCTATGATGACCTTTTGTCGCTAGTAGATAGTGATTTTACAAAATTAAGCGAAATGCAAACTACATTTAAAGGTTTATCTGTGCCTCCTGCGGCTATTACTACTTATGAATCCTTCAAACTTTTATTAGATAACCAGGAAAGCTATTTAAGGGATTTTAAACTTGCGCTAACAAGTGAGAAAGTTCAAACTTTAAGTACGGCTGTAGACACCGCCGCATTAGATGCTCTATACAATTCTTCTAATGTGCTATTTACACAAGTGGAACGTTCTTATAATGATTTTATTAAAGTCTATACTCAGCTAAAGAATAATAAATAAATACGCATATATTTTATAACTTCATTGTTTTTCGTTATAATATAAAAATTCAGCGTATTATTTTCGTACTCTTGGTCACACTATTATTAGCCGAAGTAAAAAATACGGAGGAACCAAGCATTTGGGGTGAATCACTTATTGTGTAGGTTAAACCTTTCCCGAACCCGTCAGCTAACTCCGTAGGCAAAAGGAGAGATACTATGAAAAAATTTGCTTTTTTATCTTGTATGCTAACATTATTATTAGTATTGCCTAGTTTAAGAGTAAATGGTAAAAATTTATACTCATTTGATTCAGAAATTAAAGATTTATATAACGATAAACTAGAAGCAGTAGCAGTATTTAAACAGTCAAATAGCTCAATTTACATTACTGATAACGACATTTATTTAATGTCGCAAGTTGTATACGCCGAGAGTTGTGGTGAACCTGATATCGGCAAACTCGCAGTAGCATCCGTTATACTAAATCGTGCTCGTGATGGTCATTTCCCAAAATCTATTTCTGGTGTTATAAATCAAAAAAACGCTTTTTCTTGTGTTAAAGATGGGAAAATAATTCACAATGGCAAAGCGAATGTTATTCCCGATTCTGCTTGTTACACTGCTGTATTAGATGCATTAAAAGGTAAAGATCCTACATATAATGCTGTTTTCTTTTATAACCCTGAAATATCTACTTCTCAGTGGATGATAGGTATAAAAAAAACAAATGTAAAAACTATAGGAAATCATGTTTTCTTTGTAGTTAAATAAAAAAAAACTGTAGTTATAAGCTACAGCCAGGTAGCTCACTTTAGTTAATTCTAGCTACAGCTAGTTCTAACTACAGTTAGCTACCTAATTTTATTGTTAATAACATAAAAATAAATAGTCAGCATCTATCTTATTTATTTTTATGTTCTTTATCTAAATAGGTAACTGCACTTAATGCTGCTACTAATCCTTCACCTGCAGCCTTAATATACTGATATGGCTTACCTATGCAGTCGCCTGCTGCAAAACATCCTTCTATATTGGTTTTCATACTTCTATCAACTTTTATATGTCCCTCTTCGATTTCAAGACCTGGCACCAATTGACTAGGAGACACACTATCTCTTAGCATGAAAATTCCATCTGTAGTTATCTCGCCCTTCTCTAAAATAACCTTAGTTACCACATCCTCACCAACTATTTCTAAAGGCTTATTTTTTATTATCTCCACGTTAGAATTTAAATCGTATTCCCCTTTGTACATAGGGATATAATATGTTTTTCCACTCAATTCACTTACATAATTAGTTTCTTCTTCACTTTCTTTATTATATCCGACTATAACAACTGTTTTTCCTTTATATAATGGAGCATCGCAAGTAGCACAGTACCCTACTCCTTTTCCTAAAAACTCTTCTTCTCCTTTTAATGCTTTCGTGTATTCTATCCCCGTAGCTAAAATTATTGCTTTAGCCTCATATATTTTTTCATTTACCATCAAAGCAAAATAATCCCCCATGGCATAAACATTATTTATTCTCTCATTTACAATACCTATCCCCATGGCAGCAACATGTGCTGCAAATTCATTCTTAAGGTCCTTTCCTGAAACGTTATAGAACCCTAAAAAATTGTTTACCTTTGCTGCTTTTACTAGCTTTGGACTTAATTCTTTGCTTCCAAAAATTATTATGTTTTTATTTCTAATTTTAGCACTAATAGCTGCTTCAAGGCCTGCTGGGCCTGTTCCAATTATAGCTATATCATATCTCTCACCCATAATTTCTCCTCCTTATGTTTTTATCCTAGTATCTGCCATTCTACTTATTTGTCCCTATGATAAATAAAAATTCTTCACTTAGAAAATGGAGATATTTATTTAAATTATAAAAATTTAAAATATCTATCTCCAAACATTTCTATTTAATACTTACATTACTTTATTTAACTTTATTACCATATCAATCATCATTTTTAGTGCTGTAATATTTTATATATGATTTTCTATTATTTTCTTTAAGTCTGCTTTAGGTCTGAATCCTACCATAGTTTCTTTAACTGCTTCTTTGCTAAATACCATAACTGTTGGAATACTTGAAATTTTATACTTTGATGATATCATAGGACTCTCATCTACATTTACTTTTGCAAATTTAACTTTTGTTCCCATTTCCTTTGCTAATTCTTCAATTACTGGAGTCAACATTTTACAAGGTCCACACCAAGGCGCCCAAAAATCAACTACAACTATATTATCTGAATTTCCAATTTCCTCATTAAAATTTTTATCATTAACTTCTTTAATCATATTATTACCTCCAATTATTATACCCCACCAGGGTATATTTATAGCTTAATTGTATACCTTATTATTTTACTAGTCAATAATATTTCAAACTTAAATCTGTTGGATTTAAATTTTTTTTGTATAACTGTCATTGTTGTAAAATTTCTAAATTTATATACACATTTCAGAATTAGTATACCCAAACCAAATCTTAAAAATGTCCGAAATACCTTTGTATCGTTATTTATTTTTATGTTCCTAACATCTTTTTCACTATAGCATTATTATATTGTGTTTTTTTATTCTTACTTATACTTTGATTGTACTTATGATTAATCTAATTATATCACAGGATTTATTTTTTTTAATATAATTAGATTAATAATAATACAAAATATATTATTATTTTGTATTAAAATTTTAATTATTTCATATTATGATATTAATGCCACTAATTATAAAGAGGTTCTCTGAATAAAGAAAATCTCGTTAATCTTCTAATAATTTTACTACTTACGACCTGTTCCTAGTTAAATAAGACTATTAAAATATTATATATAGACACTATGGGAGGACCTTATGGCAAAGAAAAATTTTACTTTTATCATATATTTTTTAAGTTCTATTTTAGTATTAGTTCTTTCACTATTTGTTTATAGGTTTACTATGCATATTTGTTACCTTAATTTACATGATCAAATAACTACACCAAAATATACAGGTGAAAGAGTTTCTAAAACTTATTCTGCCCAGCTCAAAAAAATTGCAACTTTTATTAATACTACTAATGAACCATCTATTAAGGGACTTAGTAATGCAGATTTGATCCTTGAGTTTTTAAGTAAGTCTAATGGCCTTACTTATAAAGCTATGTTTAGCCAAGAAAGTGCTAAAAATGTTAGTTCAACAATTAATTTAAAAGATTATTGTAATTCATATTTACCAATATTAAAATTTTCCAATAACGTTGAAACAAAAGCCCTTAAAGGTATCAATGCAACTTCCATTTTTATAAGTTTTAATGAAGATTCATCTTCAAATTTTTTATATCAAAATGGAGAGTATTATCATTATAGAGGCTTAAACATTGATAATGATAATAATACTCCTGTAAAGCTAACTAATGTTATTGTGCAATTTGTACACGGTAACATTGTAAATGATGAAACCTTAGCTTCATCTGAATCTTGTGGCACCGGATTATTGTTTTGTAGCGGAAAAGCTCAAGATATTAAATGGGATAGGAAGAATAATTCTAAAATAAATATTACAGACCGAAAAGGAGACCCTATTTCACTAATGCCAGGCCCTACATGGTGGACTTTTATTGATGAAACCTCTTCTATAGCCTACGATTAGCAATTAAATTATCCTTTTTAAATCTGTTCATCGTCATCTTCAAAGCTGTATTATTATGAAAATTTAATTTCAAACCAAAAAGCATATTTCTAAAATAATATGCCTTTTTAGGTTACCCACATTTAAATAAGTATTATATTATTATTCAAACTAGTCCAAACTTGCTCCATTATACTTATTTACTCTTTTGGATTACTTTTAAAAAACTCGTCTACAGATTTGCTTATGGAGTCTGCAATTTTTCTTTGATATTCATCTGACTTTAATTTTTGTTCTTCTTCATTGTTTGATAAAAATCCACATTCCACTATAACGCTTGGCATATTGTCATTCACCCTTAATAACTTGTAAGCATTTTTAGCAGGCTTCTGTATTCTCTTATTATTGGGATCCAAATCTACCCTAAGGTTTTTTTGAATTGTACTAGCTAATGTAACGCTATCTTTATAATCTGAGTACCATACTTGTGCTCCATAATATTTACTCTGTGAAAAATAATTTAAATGAACGCTAATTAACATATCACAATTACTTGATTTCTTTAAATCACATCTATTTTTTAAATCTTCATTGTAATTTGACCTTATAGTTCCACTTTTTGAATAAGATCCTGTATCTTCTTCTCTTGTCATAACTACCTCATATCCTGCTTTTTTTAAGCTCTCTTTAAGCTTTTTTGCTATACTTAAATTTATATCTTTTTCTACAGTACCATTTTGAGAGCTTGTGCCACCATCCATCCCTCCATGTCCGGCATCGATGAGTATTTTTTTATTCCCTTTACTAGCATTCATAGTTTCTTTTGAAAAGCTTAGATTTACGCCTATAAAGCCTACCATCCCTACAATGATTACTATGATAATAGCTACTAATTTGTTATTTTTATACCTCAATTCATCCACCCTTTTATTTATTAATATATGTTAACTTTATTCAACTTGCAGATGATTTATTAGTATTTTCATATTTGCTTTAGATCCTTTTTTATAAAAATCTATATACAGTATTTATATTTACAATTTAACGGAAAACAAAAAGCACCCGCTAAAAATTATAGCGACTGCTTTCTGCTTTCCTCAAGTTCTATGTAAATATATTTCACTTATATAAATTATGATTATTTGTTTATTACCACTTCTGCGATATTGGTTGCATGATCTCCTATTCTTTCAAAATTGCTAATAATATCTAGGTACATTGTCCCAACTGTAGCCCCGCATCCGCTACTATTTAATCTTCTTATATGTGATGATCTTAATTCGTTTTCTAAACTGTCAATTCTACTTTCTATTGCCATAACGGATTCTGCTTTCATAATATCATTGTTTTCAAAACTCTCAATACTAATTTCTAGGGCATTTACTATGTATTTATACATTCCATCTAACTCTTCTATAGCTTCTTTTGAGAATTTCAAATTCTTTTGAATCTTTTCACTAGTTAAATCCACTAAATTTTCAGCATGATCTCCTATACGCTCTATATCATTTACTACATTGAACATAGAAGTTACTATTTTAGTTTGTTCCTCCGATAATTGTGTTGATGAAAGCTTTACTAAATATGATGTAATTTCATCTTCAAGTAAGTTTATTAATTTTTCATTTTCATAAACAGCTCTTATATTACTTTCGTTATTGTTAGTAAAACACTCCATAGCAAGCTGTACATTTTCTTTTGCTAAGTTAGCCATTCTAACTACCTCTTGCGATGTTTGCCCAACCGCAATAACTGGTGTCTCTAGTAATCTATCATCTATATACTTAACCCCCATTATTACAACTTCATCTTCTCCAGGTATAATCTTGTTAACAAGTAAAACGAGATATCTAATAAATGGCACCATAATTATGGTATTTGTTATATTAAATATTGTATGGGCATTCGCAATTTGTCTTTTTATACCTATACTCCCACCCGGTGTTATAACTTGTACAAGTTGTATTACTGGGTTTATTAGTGGAATAAAAATTAATGTACCAAATATATTAAAAAACAGATGTATTAGAGCTGCTTTCTTTGCTGTTTTAGACGTTCCTATACTCGATAATAAAGCCGTTATACATGTGCCTATATTATTACCAAATAAAATTGGTACCGCCACTCCGAGTGGCAGTGCTGATGTAGAAGCTAATGCTACTAAAATACCCGTGGACGCAGAAGAACTTTGGAGTACTGAAGTCATAAGTACTCCTGTTAAAATTGCTAAGATAGTATTTCCTTCCAATTTCATTATTAAAGTTGCAAAAGCTGGCGAATTGGCTAGTGGAGACATAGCATTCTTCATTAATTCCATTCCTAAGAAAAGAATACCAAAGCCTAATATAATATTGCCTGTTTCCCTACCCTTTTTATCTTTTGAAAATAATATTGTTAAAGAACCTATTCCTAAAAATACTGGCATTATATTATCAAGTTTAAATGCAATTAGCTGCGCTGTTATAGTGGTTCCAACATTCGCTCCCATAATTACCGCCGCTGCCTGATATAGGTCCATAAGTCCTGCATTAACAAAACCAACTACCATTACTGTAGTTGCACTACTGCTTTGAATAACTGCTGTTATTGCAGCTCCTGTAGCTACACCTTTAATAGGATTAGATGTTATTTTATCAAATATCTTTTTGAGTTTTTCACCTGATGCATTTATTAACCCATCACCCATCATTTTCATTCCATATAAGAATAACCCGACGCCTCCAAAAAGGCCTATAACCATATTTATAGCCTGCATAAAATTCCTCCATGTCTAATGTATTATAAGTATTTTAATCATTCACACAAATAATACTATAGGTTTATACTTTATGTTAAGTAATTTACGACATATTTAACATAGACTTTAAAAAACTTAACACAAACATAACATATGAGGTATTTACTTTTAACGACATTCCAGAGGGGAAGTCTCCCACCTCTATAAGTGGTAGTTATATACCCTAACAAATAAAAACTTCAGTGGGAGTATAAAGCTCCTTCTAAAGTCGTCAATGCAGCTTCTTCAAAGCTGTTGAAGCTCCACAGGAGATGATTTAACTATCCATATAAAATAATATTATAATAAATTTCCATTACATATCATATAATTAAAATATAATGGAATAAAATATTTTATAGAGGTGATCTAATGTACAATTTAAAGCCTTACATTTTTGATTTTAAATCGGTGAATGGCTTTTCCAAGAAGCAGCTAGATGAGCATTACAAACTATATTCGGGTTACGTAAGCAAATTAAATGAAATTTGGAACATTCCCTATATACCCGGTAATTATACTGATAGCAATGCTACTTATTCCAAAATGCGCAGTTTAAAACTGGGCGAAACATATGCACTGAATGGGGTAAAGCTTCACAACCTTTATTTTGAAAACATGACTGGGGGAAGTAACACCCCTTATGGTCCCATATTTAATGCTATAATAAATCAGTTTGCGACCTATGATGATTTTATCTCCTATCTTACAAATGTAGGATTATCCATGAGAGGTTGGGTAGTTCTCTCTATTGATTCGCTTGATAGCAAATTACACATAATAGGAAGCGATTCACACGATACTGGAGCAGTATGGCAATCTTTCCCCATATTAGTAATGGATGTTTATGAGCATGCATATTTCATGGATTTTGGAACAGATAAGAAAAAATATATTTCTACGTTTATTGAAAATATAAATTGGAGTATTTTAAATGACAGATTCGAAAAATACGTTTTTTCAATGAGATCGGCGAATATGAACCAACATAGATATTATCCATATAGTCTTTTTTAATAGATAACTTTCTAAACATTTGTAAGTTATAGGTGATTTTAAATCATTTTATAAGTTTAAAAGAAATAAAATCCCCCAAACATGATTGTTTGAGGGATTTTTGACTTTATAAAGACTATCTCTTTGAGAACTGAGATGCTTTTCTTGCTTTTTTAAGGCCGTATTTCTTTCTTTCTTTCATTCTTGGATCTCTTGTTAAAAATCCTGCTTTTTTAAGCTCTGGTCTTAAAGTTTCGTCAGCTTTTAATAAAGATCTAGAAATACCGTGTCTTATTGCTCCAGCTTGACCTGTATATCCACCACCATTTACATTAACTAGAATATCAAATTTATCTTTAGTTCCAGTTAATACTAAAGGTTGGTTAACTATAAGAATTAAAGTTTCTAATCCAAAATAATTTTCTATGTTTCTTTTGTTTATAACAATTTTACCTTCGCCAGGTACAAGTCTTACTCTAGCAACTGATTTTTTTCTTCTTCCTGTTCCTATATATTGAACCTTTGCCATTATGTATCCTCCCTCCGAATCTAATTAGTATTTAAGCACTAGTGGTTCTGGATTTTGTGCTTCATTTTTATGTTCTGATCCTCTGTATACAGTTAATTTTTTAAGTGTTTGACGACCTAATGGTCCCTTTGGAAGCATTCTTCTTACTGCTTCTTCAAAAATAAACTCAGGTTTTTTAACTATTGCTATTCTATATGGAACTTCTTTTAATCCACCTGGATAAAAAGAGTGATGTCTTAACATTTTTTGGTCTAATTTCTTACCAGTTAAAACTATCTTATCAGCATTTATTACAATTACAAAGTCACCTGTATCAACATGTGGTGTAAATGTTGGTTTGTGCTTTCCTCTTAATATAGCTGCTATTTGACTAGCTGCTCTTCCTAAAACTTTTCCTTCTACATCTACAACGAACCATTTTCTTTCTACTTCTAGTGGTTTTGCTAAGTATGATTTCATTATTTTCCCTCCCTGAACTTTTAACAATTAACTTCCTATGCTAAAGATCCGGGGCTAGTGGATCTTATACACGATATTTTATACAAACATTAATAAGTATAATACATTCTACCGGGTGTGTCAATGTTTTTACACGTGCTGTTTGAATTTTATTGATTTTTATTTTAATAAAAAACTTCCTCCAAACATAATCCCCCGGGTGGAGCAGATTTTCCAGCCTTTGCTCTCTCTTTTGACTCAATTATATCTTTAATTTCATTAGGTTTAATTTTTCCTTCTCCAACCCTAATTAGCGCTCCAACTATTATTCTAACCATATTATAAAGGAATCCGTCAGCAGCAATATATATTTTTATAAGTTCTTCATCCTTTATTATATCTAGTTGCGAAATAGTTCGTACAGAAGTTTTAACCGAACTGCCCAGATTTTTGAATGCAGAAAAATCATGAGTACCTATAAAATATAACGCCCCTAGTTTCATAGCATCTACATCTAATATCTCTTTATGGTTATATATGTAATTACGTCCTACGGCAACAGACTCTCGCCTATTAAGTATAGTGTAACTGTACCGCTTCCCTTTACTATTATACCTTGAATGAAACTCATATGGAACCTCAATAGAATGTAAAATCACAATATCTAAGGGGAGCTTACTATTTATAGCTCCTGTGAATTTTTCCGCAGATATTTTACTATCAGTATAAAAGTTTCCTGTATACCCTTTTGCATGAACTCCGGCATCTGTTCTACTAGACCCCGTAATTTGAGTTTTTTCACCTGTAATCTCTTCAATAGCAAGCTCTATTTTTTCTTGAATAGTTCTAACATTATTTTGCTTTTGCCTTTGCCAACCTGAATAGTTTGTTCCATCGTATTCTATTATGAGCTTTATATTTTTCACTATTCCACGTCCTTTTCTATTTATACCTAGGATTTAATAATCCTTTGCACTTTAGTAGAATATTATGTTCTACTAACAATAGTAATAATAAACAACAGTGTAAAAGCAAAACTTGCAACATAATCTTTTTTTGTTATCTTTAGTTGTTTCATTCTAGTTCTTCCTTCTCCACCTTTGTAACATCTTGATTCCATAGCCATTGCTAATTCATCAGCCCGCCTAAAAGAACTTATAAACAAGGGTACTAAAATAGGGATTAAACTTTTTGCTCTACTTATCAAATTCCCAGACTCAAAATCAGCACCTCTTGCCATTTGTGCTTTCATAATTTTATCAGTCTCATCCATAAGAGTGGGAATAAATCTTAATGCAATAGTCATCATCATTGCTAACTCATGGGCTGGCACGCCTATTCTTTTAAATGGATTTAAAAGATTTTCTATGCCATCTGTTAACTCTATTGGGGATGTAGTTAATGTCAATATTGATGTTCCCATAATTAAAAACACAAGTCTAAGAATCATAAACGCTGCAACTATTAGACCTTCTTTATAAACATTTATAAACCCATAGTGAAAAATTAAATTTAACTCTTTCCCGCTAGTCATAAAAATGTTTAATACTGCTGTAATAAGTAATAAAACTAAAATAGGCTTTAACCCATTATAAATGTACTTAAATGACAAATTAGCTATTATTATTGTGGCTAAAAGAAATATAATTATAAATAGATAGCCTATAAAATTATTTACCAAAAATAGGTCCACAATAAACAAAAGGGATATTAGTATCTTAAATCTTGGATCTAATTTATGTACAAAAGACTCCCCTGGTATATATTGACCTATTGTAATATCTTTGATCATACAAATTCCTCCACTGTGCTGAAAGAAGCACATATTACTGCTTTATATATGATGTCTTCTTAATACAAAAAATTTATACTAATTCTTTTTTAATATTCTAAGCAATTCTTGTTTAGCTTTTTCTAAGGTAAATATATCTTGTGATAAATCGAATCCTTTATTACGTAGTTCCCTAATTAAGTATGTTGCCTGTGGCACTGCTAGACCTACACTTTCTAATAATTCTATTTCACTAAATACCTTCTGTGGCGACCCGTCTAGAATACACTTTCCTTTATCCATTACTACAATTCTATTAGCAACCTTGGCCACATCTTCCATACTATGCGATACTAAAATTATAGTCATGTCATTTTGGTTGTACAATTCAACAAGCTTACTTAAGATATCGTCTCTTCCTTTTGGATCGAGTCCTGCAGTTGGTTCATCTAAAATTAAGACCTTTGGCTGCATAGCCACTACTCCTGCAATAGCTACTCTTCTCTTTTGACCACCACTTATTTCAAAAGGTGATTTGTCCTTATACTCTTCATAATCCAGTCCAACAATTTCCATAGCTCGCTGAACTCTTTTGTTTATTTCATCATTATCTAAGCCTAAATTTTGTGGCCCAAAAGCAATGTCTTTTTCAATAGTTTCTTCAAAAAGTTGATATTCAGGATACTGAAATACTAGTCCAACCTTTTTTCTTATGTTTGTCAATTTCACATTTTTGTTTGTTATATCTATGTCGTCTACTAATATTCTACCTGATGTTGGTTTTAACAGTCCGTTTATATGTTGTATTAGGGTAGATTTCCCTGAACCTGTATGCCCAATTAGTGCTACAAATTCCCCTTGCTTTATTTCTATAGATACATTATCTATAGCTTTTTTTTCGAAAGGAGTTTTTGGCATATATATATACGTTAAGTTTTCTATTTTAATTGACATAATGCATTCACCATCTCATTTATAGTTAATATATCTGTTTCTATATTAATACCACTTTGCTTAAGTTCATACGCGAGTTCTGTCACCATTGGAACATCTAAACCTATTTTTTTCATAACAGGTACATTTCTAAATATTTCTTTAGGTTTTCCATTCATTACGATTTTGCCATTATCCATAACTACAATTCTATCAGCTTCTACTGATTCTTCCATGTTGTGGGTTATTAAAATTATTGTTATGCCATGTTTTTTGTTTATTTCTTTAATAGTTCTAATAACTTCTTTTCTCCCAAATGGATCAAGCATAGCTGTTGGTTCATCAAAAACAATACACTTCGGCCTCATAGCAAGAATACCAGCGATAGCTACCCTTTGTTTTTGACCACCTGAAAGTAAATGTGGAGCATGTTTTGTATATTCGTACATTTTTACATTTTTTAATGATTCATCCACTCTTTGTCTAATTTCTTTAGGATCTAGGCCTAAGTTCTCTGGACCAAATGCTACATCTTCTTCTACAATCGTTGCAACAATTTGATTATCTGGATTTTGAAATACCATGCCAGCTACATTCCTAATTTTCCATAGATTAGATTCTACAGAGGTTTGCAATCCATCTACATAGATTTCCCCTTCAGTTGGTATTAAAAGTGCATTTACATGTTTAGCAAAGGTAGATTTTCCTGAGCCGTTATGACCTAATACTACTAAAAATTCACCCTTGTTAACCTCTAAATCTAATCCATCTATGGCTACTTTAGGTTGTTCATCTTCACTTCGAGGGTACTTATAAACAAGTTTATTACATATAACCATTTTTTCACCCATAAGTGTCACTCCCTACGTTTATAAATATGAATATGAAAATGGGGATTAAGTTTGTTCCCACTTAATCCCCTTTTCTCAAACTATACTAATTCTATTATGCTCATTTCTGCTGCGTCGCCTCTTCTTGGACCCATTTTCATTATCCTAGTATATCCGCCGTTTCTCTCAGCATACTTGGGTGCAATATTCTCAAATAAATCTTTAACAACGCTTTCTTCAGTAATAAATGCAAGTGCTTGCCTTCTAGCATGAAGATCTCCTCTTTTTCCAAGAGTTATCATTCTTTCAGCAAATTTTCTAGTTTCTTTTGCTCTAGTTACTGTAGTTTCAATTTTTCCATATTTCAACAAATTAGTTGCAAGACTTCTAAACATTGCAATTCTTTGATCAGTGGCGCGTCCTAATTTACGATATTGTGCCATGTGTTCTCCTCCTTACTCTTCAGTTAGTTTTAAGTTCAAACTCAAAGCTTGAAGTTTCTGTTCAACTTCTTCAAGTGATTTCTTACCTAAATTTCTAACTTTCATCATATCATCCATTGATCTTTCTGTTAGTTCTTGAACTGTATTAATTCCAGCTCTTTTTAAGCAATTATAGCTTCTAACGGAAAGGTCAAGTTCTTCAATAGTCATCTCAAGAACTTTTTCTTTCTTATCTTCTTCTTTTTCAACCATTATTTCAACATTATCAGCATGATCTGTTAATGTCATAAATAACTTAAAGTGTTCGATAAGGATTTTAGCTGATAAACCAATAGCTTCATCTGGTCTAATTGTTCCATTAGTCCAAATTTCAATAGTTAATTTATCATAATCAGTAATCTGGCCTACTCTAGTGTTTTCAACAGCAAAATTTACTCTCTTAACTGGAGTGTAAATTGAATCTACTGGTATTGTAGCTATTGGCAATTCATCTGTCTTGTTTTTACTCATAGACACATATCCTCTACCTTTGTTAACAGTTAGTTCCATGTATAATTTAGCATCATCATCTAATGTTGCTATATGTAAATCGGTATTAACGACTTCTATATCTCCATCAGTATTAATATCTGCTCCAGTAACTACTCCAGGTCCTTTAGCATCAATATAAATTGTTTTAGGACCTTCTCCCTCCATTTTAAGTGCTAAGCTTTTGATGTTTAGAATTAATTCTGTAACATCTTCTTTAACACCTTTAACAGTGGAGAATTCGTGAAGTACTGTATCAATCTTAACTGCACTTGTAGCAACTCCAGGTAATGAAGAAAGAAGAATTCTTCTTAATGCATTCCCTAAAGTTATACCATAGCCTCTTTCCAATGGTTCAATTACGAATCTACCATAAGAACCATCTTCAGCTGTTTCTACACATTCTATTTTTGGCTTTTCTATCTCTAACATAATAAACCCTCCTCTTTTTTAATTGGCAACCTATTATGAGGGCAACTGATTCTATATTAATGACTATTTGCTGTATAACTCGACGATTAACGTTTCATTAACAGGAACATCTATATCTTCCCTAGTTGGTTGTGCTAAAACTTTTCCTTCAAATTTCTCTAAGTTAGCTTCTAACCAATTTGGTAAAGCTTTAGGATTTTCAATGAAAACCTTAAACTTCTCAGTAGCTCTGCTCTTTTCACATGCAGATACTACTTCATTTGCTGTTAAACTGTAAGAAGGAATATCTACCTTTTTACCATTAACTAAGAAATGTCCGTGAGTTACTAGTTGCCTAGCTTCTTGTCTTGAATTTCCGTAACCCAATCTATAAACTACATTATCAAGTCTAACTTCTAAAAGTCTTAATAAGTTTTCACCTGTTATTCCTCTTAACTTGTCAGCTTTTTCATAGTATCTTCTAAATTGACTTTCAAGCACTCCGTATATTCTCTTAGCCTTTTGTTTTTCTCTCAATTGTAATCCATAATTAGACATTTTTTTCTTACTCTGTCCATGTTGTCCTGGTGCATAGCCTCTTCTGGCAAATGCACATTTATCTGTAAAGCATCTATCACCCTTAAGGTTTAGCTTCATGCCTTCTCTTCTACAAAGTCTACAAGTAGCTCCAGTATATCTTGCCATTCAAATTACACCTCCTATTTACTCTACTAATTAATTTACTAATTACTATATTAAGTACTATACTCTTCTTCTTTTCGGTGGTCTACATCCATTATGTGGAATTGGAGTAACGTCTTTGATTAATGTAATTTCTAATCCAGCCGCTTGAAGTGATCTAATTGCCGCTTCTCTACCTGCTCCTGGTCCTTTAACGAATACGTCAACACTCTTTAATCCGTGCTCCATAGCTGCTTTTGTAGCAGCTTCTGCTGCCATTTGAGCTGCAAATGGAGTACTCTTTCTTGATCCTCTAAAACCTAATCCACCTGCACTTGCCCAAGATAAAGCATTACCAGCTGCATCTGTAAGTGTAACGATGGAATTATTGAAAGTAGACTTTATGTGTGCACAACCGTGCTCAACATTTTTTCTTTCTTTTTTTCTTCTACTTCTTTTAACTTTTTGAGCCATTACATTCCCTCCTTACTATTTCTTCTTACCCGCCATTGTTTTCTTAGGGCCTTTTCTTGTTCTAGCATTAGTTTTAGTTTTTTGTCCTCTTACTGGAAGACCTTTTCTATGTCTTATTCCTCTATAACATCCAACTTCCATTAACCTTTTTATATCTAGTGCAACTCTTCTTCTTAAGTCACCTTCAATAATAAAGTTCTTAGTGATGTATGTTCTTAATTCATTAACTTCTTCTTCAGTTAAGTCCTTAACTCTTGTGTCAGGATTTACTCCTGTTGTTTTAAGGATTCCCTGTGATTTAGTTAAACCAATACCAAATATATATGTTAAACCTATTTCAATTCTTTTTTCCCTTGGTAGGTCAATACCTGCTATTCTTGCCATTTACTGTTTACACCTCCCACGTAATTGTTGTTATAATTTATCACATCTATAATTAAAAACGATATGATAAACATTTATTAATATATTAGCTTTGATATTTAATTCAATATCATTTGTAAATAAAACCGATTAACCTTGCTTTTGTTTATGTTTAGGATTTTCACAGATAACCATTACTCTTCCTTTTCTCTTTATAACCTTACATTTTTCACACATAGGTTTAACTGATGGCCTTACTTTCATAGCTAACCCTCCTTATTACTTGTCTCTCCAAGTTATTCTCCCACGAGTCAAATCATATGGGGAAAGTTCTACTGTAACCTTGTCTCCTGGTAATATTCTTATGAAATTCATTCTTAACTTTCCTGAAATATGAGCTAATATTTTATGCCCACTCTCAAGCTCAACTTGAAATATTGCATTGGGCAAAGTTTCTAATACCACACCTTGCATTTCAATTATATCATCTTTTGACATAAGGTAATTAAACCTCCTTACCAATATCTGCAGACTGCAAAAATATTTTAATTTTAGAATTAGTAACCTCTTTATTAGATAAAATTATATCTCTAATTTCCTCAGCTACTGTGTGAGTAAATTTTAGATGTTTAACCTTCTTTTTCTTAGGCTTCTCAATCTTTCTTAACTCTCCATCAGAAATATACACATATTCGTTATTTAGTATTCCTACCACAATAAAATTTCTATGCATATCCCTTCCCGCTTTAGAATGTACTACCTTACCTATAAGGCTATTTTTCTCCAAATCATTCACCTCTATTAGTTCAAAGTTAATATTTCAGGACCATTTTTTAAAATAGCAACAGTATTTTCATAATGTGCAGATAAACTGCCATCTCGCGTTACTACCGTCCACTTATTAGACTTTACTTTGACATAATGCTTTCCTATATTTATCATAGGTTCAATTGCAAGTACCATACCATGAACTAACTTAGGTCCTCTATTTGGAACACCATAATTAGGAATTTCTGGTTCCTCATGCATTGACTTACCAATTCCATGACCTACAAAATCCCTAACCACAGAATATCTATGGCCTTCAGCATAACACTGAATTTGCGCAGATATATCTGATAATCTATTACCGATTATAGCTTTTTCAACACCCTTAAAGAAACTGTTTTTAGTGACCTCAATGAGCATTGTAGCTTCATTGGATACTTTTCCTACTGGAAAAGTTCTAGCAGCATCTCCATGATAGCCATTTAATATGGCACCACAATCTATGCTAATTATGTCTCCTTCAAGTAAAATACGGTTAGATGGAATCCCATGAACCACTTCATCATTAACAGATGTACATATGGAAGCTGGAAATCCACAATAACCCTTAAAAGATGGTTTAGCACCTTGTTTTACTATGAACTCTTCAGCTAATTTATCCAGTTCTGCAGTGGTTATTCCAGGTTTTATTACCTGTTCAATTATTACAAGAGCTTCTGAAACCACTTTACCCGCACTTCTCATGTATTGAATTTCCATATCACTTTTTATGTTTATCATTTTTTTATTTCTTCTAAGATACCACAGATACTTTCAAACACGCTGTTAATTTCTAGCGTCCCATCAACTACTGATAGTAAGTTTTTATCATCATAGTACTTTATCAATGGTTGTGTTTGAGCCTCATATATGTCTATCCGTTCATTAACGGTTTCTTCAGTGTCATCAGCTCTTTGTACAATATCACTTCCACACAAATTACATTTTCCGTCCACTTTCGGCGGATTGAATGTAATATGATAGCTAGCACCGCATGTAAGACAAACCCTTCTACCAGTCATTCTACCTAGAATAAATTCTCTAGGCACCTTTATTAATAACGCTGTATCAAGGGTGTTACCCTTTCCGTCTAATAAAGTTTTTAAGGCTTCACCTTGATTAACAGTTCTAGGATAGCCATCTAGTAAAAATCCATTACTACAATCTTCATTATTTAACCTATCCTTGATTATATCTATAGTCAATTCATCTGGGACTAAGTGCCCCTTATCAATATGTTTCTTAGCTTCAATTCCAAGAGGGGTTTTTTCTGAAATATTCTTCCTGAATATGTCCCCTGTTGATATATGTGGTATGGAAAATTTATTACTTATGGATTTTGCTTGCGTTCCTTTTCCGGCTCCCGGAGGACCTAACAAGATTATTCTCATAGTATCATCTCCTGGTAATAATTTATTTAAGGAATCCTTGGTAATGCCGCATTACTAATTGTGATTCAAGTTGTCTTAAAGTCTCAAGAGCAACATTCACCATAATTAATAACATTGTACCTCCAAAATATATTCCCTTAAAGTGAGTATATCCCTCTATAAAAATAGGGAATATTGCTATAACAGCGGCAAAAGTTCCTCCCAGTATCGAAATCTTAGTCAATACCTTATCGATATAAGTTGCTGTATTCTCACCCGGTCTAATTCCTGGTATGAAACCTGATGATTTATGCATATTTTCAGCCATTTCATCTGGTTTAAATGTTACCTGAGTATAAAACCATGTAAAGAATACTATTAATACAAAATACACCAATGAATACTTCCAACTGTTTCTTTCAAATATGCTCCAAGGACTTCCTACAATGAACTTTGCAATTGAAGATGTCGGTTTAATCTGTGCTATTGTTTCTGGGAATGTCATTACTGACATTGCAAAAATTATACCGATAACTCCAGATGCAGTTACACCAATTGGAATATGAGTTGATTGTCCTTTAAAAACCTTGTTTCCAACAGCTTTTCCAGCATATTGAACTGGAATTCTTCTTTCACCTAAACTTGCTATTACTACTGCAACTAATAATGCTATAGCAACTACAATAAACATCATAACCTCTACAAAATTTACAGTGCCTGCCTTCTGAAGTTCAGCAATTTTATACACCGTTGAAGGTAATCCAGATACAATATTAATAAAAATTATTAATGAAATACCATTACCTATACCTTTACCTGTGATTTGTTCACCTATCCACACCAAAAATGTTGATGCAGTAGTCATCGTTAGTATCACTAAAAATATGGCTAAACTAGATGTATCTGAGAATGCTCCAGTACCTGCAATAACTGCATACATACCGAGGGCCTGTAAAGCACCCAGCACTATTGAAACATATCTAGTAAGATCTTGTATTCTCTTACGTCCTTCAAGCCCTTCTTTAGAAAGTTGCTCTAAATACGGGACTGCTATTACGAGTAACTGCATTATAATTGATGCGTTTATGTATGGACCAGCACCCATAGCAAAAATGCTAAATTTACTTAATGCACCACCTGACATCATATCATAAAAACTAATTAAAGTTCCACCATTACTAGTTAAGTCTACAAGTTTGCTAGCATCTACACCAGGAACAGGAATATAAATACCCATCCGCATAATTGCAACCATAAGTAGCGTGAATATCATACGCTTTTTTAAATCAGGAACTTTCCAGGCATTACGTAGGGTTGATAACATTTATATCACCTCAACTTTTCCTCCAGCTGTTTCAATTTTCTCAGCTGCTCCTTTAGAAAATCTTGATACTTTTACAGTTAATTTCTTTTCTAAATCACCATTTCCAAGTATCTTAACTCCGTCATATGCTTTTCTTATGACTCTTCTCTCTAATAGCAATTCTGTTGTAACTTCTGTACCATCTTCGAACATATTCAGTCTATCTACATTTATACAAGAATATTTTTTCGCAAAAATATTTGTGAACCCTCTTTTAGGTAATCTTCTGTATAAAGGCATCTGACCTCCTTCAAATCCTGGTCTTGTTCCTCCACCTGATCTAGAGTTTTGTCCATCTTGACCTCTTCCTGCAGTTTTTCCCCATCCTGAACCAGTACCTCTACCGATTCTCTTAGGAGATTTTTTGGAACCTTCCGCAGGTCTTAAATCTTGAAGTTTCATGTCAACACCTCCTCTTTTTTATACTTGCTCTACTTTTACTAGATATATAATTTTGTTTATCATACCTTTGATCTGAGGAGTTTCCTCGTGCTCAACACTATTTCTTATTTTTTTTAATCCTAAAGCATTAACTGTAGCTATGTGTTCTTTCTTTCTACCTATTAAGCTTTTAACCAATGTTATTTTAACTTTAGCCAAGGTTTTCCCCTCCTATCTTAAAATTTCTTCTACGGTCTTGCCTCTTAATTTAGCAACGTCTTCTACTGTTCTTAAACCTGCTAAACCTTCGATAGTAGCATTAACCACATTTCTTGCATTACTAGAGCCTAAAGATTTAGCTCTAACATCCTTTAATCCTGATAATTCTAGAACTGCTCTAACTGGACCACCAGCTAAAATTCCTGTACCTTCAGCACCTGGCATTATGTGTATAACCGAAGTACCAAACTTTCCATCAATAGTATGTGGAATAGTTGTTCCAACCATAGCTACATTTATTAAGTTCTTTTTAGCATCTTCTATTCCTTTTCTAATTGCTTCAGGAATTTCTACAGATTTACCCATTCCAACGCCAACGTGTCCGTTTTCGTCTCCAACAACAACTAGTGCGCTGAATCTGAAGTTTCTTCCACCTTTAACAACCTTAGCAACTCTGTTTATATTAACTACTTTTTCTTTAAGATCTAATGTGCTAGGATCTATTTTCATGTGTTTCCCTCCTTCTCTTAGAATTTAAGTCCAGCTTCTCTTGCTCCCTCAGCGAGAATTTGCACTCTACCGTGGTATACATATCCGCCTCTATCAAATACTACTTCTTCTATTCCTTTTTCAAGCGCTCTTTCAGCAATCATTTTTCCTACTAATTTAGCAGCATCTTTATTGCTTCCTATCTTTTGTTCAAAAGCTTTATCTACGCTTGAAGCAGAAACTAGTGTGATTCTTGCAACATCATCTATTACTTGAGCATATATGTTCTTTTCACTTCTATATACAGCTAATCTAGGTCTTTGTGCTGTACCAGAGATCTTTTTACGAACTCTAAGATGACGCTTAACTCTTGACTTTTGTCTATCTTCCTTCTTGAACACATCATTCACTCCTTCCTACTTTATTTACCTGTTTTACCTTCCTTACGTCTGACAACTTCGCCAGCATATCTAATTCCTTTTCCTTTGTAAGGTTCTGGTTTTCTCCAAGCTCTTATTGTTGCTGCAACAGCTCCAACTAATTGTTTATCAGTACCTTTTACTATAATTTTGTTAGCATCAGGTAATTCAAATTGGATTCCTGCAACTGCATCTATTTCAACTGGATGTGAATATCCAAGACTTAATGTTATTTTAGTGCCTTTTAACTGAGCTCTATAACCAACACCAACTAACTCAAGCGTTTTTTGGTATCCCTCTGTTACTCCAATAACCATATTGTTTATCAATGATCTTGTTAATCCATGAAGAGCTCTATGTTCTTTTACATCGCTTGGTCTTGTAACTACTACAGTATTATCTTCCATAGCTATATTCATTTTAGTACTCATGCTTTGAGTTAACTCACCTTTTGGTCCTTTTACATTTACAACATTCATTGGTGAAACTGCAACAGTCACTCCATTAGGTATAGCTACTGGAAGTCTTCCGATTCTCGACATACTTACACCTCCTGTATTCTTTTTAGACACATAACAATTATTAATTGCTACGTCTCGTATGTTCCTTTTAAATACTAACCAATTCTTAATTGTTTAGTCTCTATCTTACTTTAGGCACATAACAATTTTGTTTTTCCATGAATTATCTATTATTACTATGTACATAATAACTCAATACTGTTATGCATCAAAATTATTATATTACCAAATGTAACAAATAACTTCTCCGCCTAAACCTAATTTTCTAGCATCTCTATCTGCTACTAGACCTTTTGAAGTTGATATTATAGCAACTCCTAATCCGTTTAGTACCTTTGGAATATCCTCATTTTTAGAATATACTCTTAAACCCGGCTTAGATATTCTCTTAAGTCCAGTGATAACTCTTTCCTTGTTTTGACCATACTTCATTGCAAGTCTCATCATTGGAACAACGCCATCATTATACTCTTCAATGTTTTTAAGATATCCTTCTTGAAGCAATATATTTGCAATTTCCTTCTTTATAGTTGAAGAAGGTATTTCTACTATTTCATGTCTAACAACATTTGCATTTCTTATACGTGTTAGCAAATCTGCGATTGGGTCAGTCATAACCATTTTTCGTGCCTCCTTTCATTAGAATGTTCTAATTACCAACTTGCTTTTCTGCAACCAGGAATTTCTCCCTTGTGTGCAAGCTCTCTAAAACAGATACGGCATATACCAAATTTTTGTAAAACAGAATGTGGTCTTCCACAAAGTCTACATCTTGTATAAGCTCTAGTTGTAAATTTAGGTTCTTTTTTCCATTTTTCTATTAAAGCCTTACGTGCCATATGTTTCCCTCCCTATTATTGAGCAAATGGCATTCCAAGGAATCTTAATAACTCTCTTGCTTCCTCGTCTGTCTTTGCTGTAGTAACAAATATTATATCCATTCCTCTAATTTTATCAATTTTATCATAATCTATTTCAGGAAATATAAGTTGTTCTTTAATCCCTATAGCGTAATTCCCTCTTCCGTCAAATGCTTTAGAAGAAGCTCCTCTAAAATCTCTAACTCTAGGTAATGCAACGTTCATTAATTTATCTGCAAATTCGAACATTTGAGTTTTTCTTAATGTAACTTTACAACCTATTGGAGTATTTTCTCTTAACTTGAAGTTAGCTATTGACTTCTTCGCTCTTGTTATAATTGGTTTTTGACCCGCTATAATCTGCATATCGCTAAGAGCTGCATCTAAAACTTTAGAATTGTCTTTAGCTTCTCCAACTCCCATATTTAAAACAATTTTTTCAAGCTTTGGTACTTCCATTATATTTTTATAACCGAATTTTTCCATTAGCGCTTGAACTACTTCATTATCATATTTTTCTTGTAGTCTTGAACTCATATGTTAAACCTCCTTTCAGGAATTAAAATGTTTCTACACATTTCTTACAAACTCTTACTTTAGTTCCATCTTCTAGAATTTTGCTACTTATTCTTGTTACATTTTTGCATTTTGTACAATATAACATAACTTTTGAACTATTTATAGCTGCTTCTCTGTGAGTTATTCCACCTTGCATATTTTGTTTGCTTGGTTTTTGATGTTTTGTAATTACACTAACATCTTTCACTAAAACTTTACCAGTTTTAGGGTATACAGCTAAGACTTCGCTTATTTTGCCTTTGTCTTTACCTGATATAACCATTACTGTATCTTTTTTTCTTACGTGCATTTTTTTAACTGCCATGTTAGACACCTCCTATCTTATAGAACTTCAGGCGCTAATGATAAGATCTTACTGAAGTCTTTATCTCTTAACTCCCTTGCAACAGGTCCGAATATACGAGTTCCCTTTGGGGTTTTGTCGTCTTTTATGATAACAGCTGCATTATCATCAAATTTAACGTATGATCCATCCGCTCTTCTTAATCCTTTTACTGATCTAACTATAACTGCCTTAACTACTTCACCTTTTTTAACAACTCCACCTGGTGTTGCACTTTTTACGCTAGCAACTATTGTATCGCTGATGTTTCCCCATTTTCTCTTAGAACCACCTAATACTCTAATACACATAATTTCCTTTGCACCAGAATTATCCGCAACTTTTAATCTCGATTGCTGTTGTATCATATCAAATACCCTCCTTTCAGTTGTTAGACCGAAATACTATTTAGCTTTTTCAACTATTCCAGTAATTCTCCATCTTTTATCTTTAGACAATGGTCTAGTTTCCATAATTGTAACTTTATCATTGATTTTAGCTTCATTTTTTTCATCATGAGCTTTAAATTTTGTTGTTGTGTTAAGTATTTTTCCGTATAGTGGGTGACGAACTTTTGTTTCAATTGCAACAACTATTGTCTTATCCATTTTATCAGAAACTACTTTACCTGTTCTTGTTTTTCTATTATTTCTTTCCACAAGAGCAACCTCCTTTCAGTTTTACTGTTCAAAAGCTTTTATTTCTTCTTGCCTAAGAATGGTCTTAATTTGGGCTATAGATTTTTTCACTTGTTTAATTCTCATAGGGTTTTCTAGTTGCCCTGTAGCTAACTGAAATCTAAGGTTAAATAATTCTGCCTTTAGATCAGACATTTTCACTAGCAAATCTTGAGGATTACTTTGTCTTAATTCTTTTAATTCATTAGCCTTCAATGACTTCACCACCCATTTCCTCAAAATCTTTTCTAGATACAAACTTAGTTTTAATTGGAAGTTTGTGTGAAGCAAGTCTCATTGCTTCTCTAGCAGCTTCTTCTGTTACTCCTGCAATTTCAAATAAGACTCTACCTGGTTTAACAACTGCTACCCAATATTCTACTGATCCTTTACCAGATCCCATACGAGTTTCAGCCGGTTTTTCAGTTACTGGCTTATCAGGGAAGATTTTTATCCAAACCTTTCCGCCTCTTTTTACTTCTCTATTGATAGCAACTCTGGCAGCTTCTATTTGATTACTTTTAACCCAGCCACATTCCATAGCTTGTAATGCATACTCACCATATGCAATAAAGTTTCCTCTTGTAGCTTTTCCTCTCATTCTACCACGTTGAACCTTACGATGTTTAGATCTCTTAGGCATTAACATGTCTTATTCCTCCTTCCTTACACTTCTACGCTTTTATTTCTTCCTTAACGATTTTCTTTGTAGGAAGAACTTCGCCTCTATATACCCAAACTTTTACGCCAATTTTACCATATATTGTATCTGCTTCTGCAAATCCATAGTCTATATCAGCTCTCAAAGTTTGTAATGGTATTGTACCTTCATGATAGTGTTCAGTCCTAGCTATTTCTGCTCCGCCAAGTCTTCCTCCACATGAAATTTTAACACCTTTTACGCCAGATCTCATAGCTCTTTGAATTGTTTGTTTCATTGCTCTTCTAAAAGAAATTCTCTTTTCTAATTGCGAAGAAACATTTTCAGCCATTAATTGAGCGTTGTTTTCAGCTTGTTTTACTTCTACTATGTTAATTAAAACATTCTTATCTGTTATAATTTTTTTCATGTCTAACTTTATAACTTCAATTCCAGAGCCACCTCTACCAATAACCATTCCTGGTTTAGCAGTGTGTATGTTGATTTTAACTCTTTTAGCAGCTCTTTCAATTTCAATTTTAGAAATTCCAGCTGTGTAAAGTTTACTTTTTAAGAATTCTCTAATCTTAAAATCTTCAACAAGATTATCTGCAAAATTCTTTTTATCTGCATACCATTTAGAACTCCAGTCTTTTATTACACCAACCCTAAAGCCGTGTGGATGTACTTTTTGTCCCACGCTAAAACCCTCCTTCTTATGATCTTTCCGTAACTATAATAGTTATATGGCTAGATCTTTTTCTTATTCTATAAGCTCTTCCTTGTGCACGCGGTCTAAATCTCTTAAGTGTTGGACCCTGACATGCATAAGCCTTAGCAACGTATAGTCTATTGATATCTAAATTTAAATTGTTCTCTGCATTTGCTACAGCTGATTTTAGTACTTTAGTTACTACTTCAGCTGCATTTTTTGGAGTGTATTGTAATATAGCAAAAGCTTCATTTACATTTTTATCTCTTATTAAATCAAGAACAATCCCGATTTTCATTGAGGACGTTCTCACATATTTAGCTATAGCTTTAGCCTCCATGATTGTCTCCTCCTTCCACACTATTTTACTCTGCTTGTTTTTTCTCTAACAATGTGTCCTTTAAATGTTCTAGTTAAAGCAAATTCGCCTAATTTATGTCCTACCATATCTTCTAAAACATAAACTGGTACATGTTTTCTTCCATCATGTACTGCGATAGTATGCCCTATCATTTGCGGGAAAATAGTAGAACTTCTTGACCAAGTCTTTATTACTTTTTTCTCGCCATTTTTATTCATTTCGTTAATTCTGTTTAACAAAACTTCTTGTACATAAGGTCCTTTTTTAACTGATCTACTCATTTTTGTGGCCTCCCTTCATACACCGTAACCATTGTTTTAAAAAGAATTTAAATTCTCTTCAAACTATTTTCTATTTTTTCCCTTGACAATAAATTTGTCAGAGTATTTTTTGGTTTTCCTAGTTTTATATCCTAGTGCCGGTTTACCCCATGGAGTCATCGGACTAGCGTGACCTATAGGAGATTTACCTTCTCCACCACCATGTGGATGATCGCAAGGATTCATTACTGAACCTCTGACTGTAGGTCTAAACCCTAAGTGTCTTTTTCTTCCTGCTTTACCTATGTTAACAATACCATGAGTTACATTAGAAACCGTTCCTATAGTAGCTCTACAATTTACTCTAACATATCTTACTTCACCACTTGGAAGTCTTACTTGAGCATATTCTCCTTCTTTAGCCATAAGTTGCGCTGAAGAACCTGCTGATCTTACAAGTTGAGCACCTTTTCCAACCTGTAGTTCTATATTATGAATCGTAGAACCTGTTGGTATATTAATTATTGGAAGAGTATTCCCAACTTTTATATCAGAATCAGCACCGGATACAATTACATCTCCAACTTTTAATCCAACTGGAGCAATTATGTATCTTTTTTCACCATCAGAATATGCAACAAGAGCTATGTAAGCAGATCTATTTGGATCGTACTCAATTGTAGAAACTTTTGCTGGAATATTATCTTTAGTTCTCTTGAAATCTATTAGTCTGTAACTTTGTTTTGCTCCACCACCTCGGTGACGAACAGTTATTTTACCTTGATTATTTCTACCACCTGATCTTTTTGTGCTTACAAGAAGTGATTTTAATGGCTTATCTGTTGTTATTTCTGCGAAATCAGCCATAGTCATATTTCTTCTTGAAGGTGTGGTCGGTCTAAATTTCTTAATTCCCATGTGACTTTCCTCCTTCTTTCTCGCTTATCTGGCCTCTGCCAATACCTGCTTAATAATTACATTCCATCAAAAAACTCAATTGTCTTGCTTTCTGTTGTTAAAGTAACAATAGCTTTTTTGAAGTCAGCTCTTTTTCCAATGTGAACCCCAACTCTTTTAGTTTTACCTATATTTCTTAGTGTTCTTACATTTTCAACTTTAACTCCAAATACTTCTTCTACTGCTTTTTTAACTTGAGTTTTATTTGCATGAATATCAACTATAAAGGTGTATTTTTTTTCCGCCATTACAGCCATACTTTTTTCAGTAATTATCGGTTTTCTTATAATATCATGGCTAGTTAGCTTCATTATATATACACCTCCTCAATTTTAGATACAGCATCCTTTGTAACTATGAATTTTTCATACTTTAGTATGTCATAAACATTCAAATTATTTACTGGTGATACTTGTACTCCAGGTATGTTTCTTGCTGATTTATAGATATTTTCTTCTGACTTTTCAACAACTATTAAAGTTTTTTTAGCATCAAAAGCTTTTAAAACCTCTAACATTGCTTTAGTTTTTGGTGAGTCAAATTCTAAACTATCTATAACTATCATTTCATTTGAAGCTACCTTAGCTGATAAAGCTGATTTGAAAGCAACTCTTCTCATTGTCTTCGGTACAGACATACGGTAATCTCTTGGCTTTGGAGCAAATACTATACCACCATGTATCCATTGTGGTGCTCTTATAGAACCTTGTCTTGCTCTACCAGTTCCTTTTTGTCTCCAAGGCTTTATACCACCGCCTCGAACCTCAGCTCTAGTTTTAGCTGATTGAGTTCCTTGTCTTTTATTTGCAAGTTGTGCTACTACAACTTGATGCATAGCATCTGTGTTGACTTCAACTCCAAATATATTTTCATTTAGTTGAATATCTCCAACCTTTTGTCCTTCTTTACTAAATAAATCTAATGTAAGCATTCTGCATCCTCCTTTCTTTAAAGTTACGCTTTAACAGCATTTCTTATTACAACTGTGCCTTTGTTAGGTCCCGGTATACCACCTTTAACTAATATAATGTTCTTTTCAGGCATTACTTTAACTATTTCAAGGTTTATTACTGTTCTACTAACATTACCCATATGACCTGGCATACGTTTGTTTTTAAACGTTTTTGATGGATCGGAAGATGCTCCCATTGATCCAACTGCTCTATGGAATTTAGATCCATGACTCATTGGTCCTGTATGCTGATTCCATCTTTTAATACAACCTTGGAATCCTTTTCCCTTAGATATTCCTGATACGTCAATTTTATCTCCAGCAGCAAATATATCTGCCTTAAATTCTTGACCTACTTCATAAGCACTTATATCTTCCATTCTAAATTCTTTTACGAATCTTTTTAAAGATGTTCCTGCTTTAGCAAATTGTCCTTGCATTGGTTTGTTAACTAACTTTTCTCTTATGTCACCAAATCCAACTTTAATTGCATTGTAACCATCATTTTCGATAGTTTTCTTTTGAATAACAACACATGGACCTGCTTCAACAACTGTTACTGGAACAACTCTTTTATTTTCATCAAATATTTGAGTCATACCAAGTTTTTTACCCATTATTGCTTTTTTCATGAAAATACACCTCCTACTTATTAGCGGACCACATTAGTGATCATAACAGTTAGTAATATTAATTTAATGCTTACGTACAGTAATTATACTTATACGCTTAATCGCACTTATATGTACGCTTATAGTTTTATTTCGATATCAACACCAGCTGGTAAGTCTAATCTCATTAAGGCATCAACAGTTTTAGGTGATGGACTAATTATATCTATTAGTCTCTTATGAGTTCTTATTTCAAATTGTTCTCTTGAATCTTTATACTTGTGTGGAGCTCTCAACACTGTAATTACATCTTTTTCTGTAGGTAGCGGTACTGGACCAGCTACTTTAGCTCCTGTACTTTTAGCTGTTTGAACAATTTTCTCAGCTGATTGATCTAATATGTTGTGATCAAAAGCCTTTAATCTAATTCTGATTTTTTGTTTTATCATTATTATTTCCTCCTTTTCATCGCACGCTCTACTTCTTACGTGCAACAGCGGATGTTCTGTAAACTGCTCCGGGTGTTTCATGTAATAAATGCATGAAACAATCGTAGGAACCCCGTCGTCCGATTCAAGATCAGGACATGCTCGGTGAAGAATTACCCGGAAGTCCGGCAACCTCTTACCTCATCACTGTTACCACAATACAACTTCTAAAGTATACAACACTTCTTTTGCTTTGACAAGTATTTTTTCACTATTATTTCATAATTTTTATATTTGTGGTTCCTGCTTATATTTATACAAAAGTTTTATTGTATTTAAAAGGAGAAGAGCGTCCTCTTCTCCTTAATAATAAAAGCTTTTATTATTATTGAAATTCATCAATTGATGGTTATAAATACATTGTAAATTATTATTTAACTATTGAAGTAACAACTCCTGAACCTACTGTTCTTCCACCTTCTCTGATTGCGAATCTTAATCCCTCATCCATTGCTACTTGAGTGATTAGTTCAACATTCATGTCTATGTGATCTCCTGGCATTACCATTTCCATTCCGTCTGGTAATTTTATTGATCCAGTTACATCAGTTGTTCTGAAATAAAATTGTGGTCTATATCCGTCGAAGAATGGAGTATGTCTTCCGCCTTCTTCTTTTTTAAGTACATATACTTGACCTACAAATTTATCATGTGGATGTATTGAACCTGGCTTAGAAAGTACTTGACCTCTTTGAATATCTGTTCTTTGTACTCCTCTTAGTAATGCTCCGATGTTGTCTCCGGCCATTGCTTGATCTAAAAGTTTTCTGAACATTTCAACTCCTGTACATACAACTTTTCTTTTATCTTCGCTAAGTCCTACGATTTCTACTTCTTCTCCAACCTTAAGTATCCCAGCTTCAACTCTTCCTGTAGCAACTGTTCCTCTACCTGTGATTGTGAATACATCTTCTACTGGCATTAAGAATGCTTTATCTGTTGCTCTTGTTGGTGTTGGAATGTAGCTATCTACTGCTTCCATTAATTCAGCTATGCATTTTGATGCTTCTTCATCAGTTGGGTTTTCTAATGCTTTTAATGCTGATCCTGTTACTACTGGAATGTCGTCACCAGGGAAGTCATACTCACTTAATAATTCTCTTACTTCCATTTCAACAAGTTCTAATAATTCTGGATCATCTACCATATCTGCTTTGTTTAAGAATACTACTATATATCCTACTCCAACTCTGCTTGCTAATAGTATATGCTCTCTTGTTTGAGGCATTGGGCCATCTGCTGCACTAACAACTAGAATTGCTCCATCCATTTGTGCTGCGCCTGTGATCATGTTCTTTACATAATCTGCATGTCCTGGGCAATCAACATGTGCATAATGTCTATTATCTGTTTCATACTCAACATGTGATGTATTTATTGTAATTCCTCTTTCTCTTTCCTCAGGTGCTTTGTCAATTTGGTCAAACCTAGATACTTCTGCTAAACCTTTAGTTGCGAGTACTGCTGTTATTGCAGCTGTTAATGTTGTCTTGCCGTGATCTACGTGCCCTATTGTTCCAATGTTTACGTGTGGTTTGCTTCTTTCAAACTTTGCCTTTGCCATTTTGTATTCCTCCTTATATTTGCATATTATCTTATATTTTGCTCGTTATTTACTTCCTATAACTTGTTCTTGAATACCCTTTGGAACTGGTTCGTATGCAGCAAATTCCATACTGTATACTCCTCTACCCTGAGTTCTTGATCTAAGCGTCGTAGCATATCCAAACATTTCTGATAATGCAACCATTGCTCTAATTACTTGAGCGCCTGATTGAGCTTCCATTCCTTCTATTCTACCTCTTCTTGAATTAATGTCTCCCATAACGTCTCCCATGTACTCTTCTGGCACTGTTACTTCGACCTTCATTATTGGTTCAAGCAAAACTGGATCTGCTTTTGCCATACCGTTCTTGAATGCCATTGAACCAGCAACCTTAAATGCCATTTCGTTTGAGTCAACATCATGGTATGATCCATCAACTACTTTAACTTTAAAGTTAAGAACTGGGTATCCACCAAGAATACCATTCTTTGATGCTTCTTTAATTCCGTTCTCAATTGGAGATATAAATTCTCTTGGAATAGATCCACCAACCGTACAATTTTCAAATGAGTAAGGTTCAGTAGTTGGTATTAACTCTATCCAACAGTGACCGTATTGTCCACGTCCACCTGATTGTTTAATGTATTTACCTTCTGCTTTAACTGCTTTTCGTATTGTTTCTTTATAAGCTACTTGTGGTTTTCCTACATTACATTCAACCTTAAATTCTCTTTGAAGTCTATCAACAATAATTTCTAGATGAAGCTCGCCCATACCACCAATTATTGTTTGACCTGTTTCTTGATCAGTATAAGTTTGAAAAGTAGGATCTTCTTCAGAAAGCTTTGCAAGAGACATACCCATTCTTTCCTGACCAGCTTTTGTTTTTGGCTCAATAGCTACATGGATAACTGGATCTGGGAAGTCCATGGTTTCAAACAATATTGGATGATCTTCATCACATAAAGTTTCTCCAGTAGTTGTGTTTTTAAGTCCAATTACTGCACCTAATTCTCCTGAACGTAATTCTTCAACTTCTTCTCTGTGATTAGCATGCATTTTAACTAGTCTACCAACTCTTTCTTTTTTACCTTTGTTAGCATTTAATACATATGTACCAGTTTTCATTACGCCTGAGTAAACTCTTGTAAACGCAAGTCTGCCAACAAAGGGATCTGTAGCTATTTTAAACGCTAATGCTGCCATTGGCTCATCATCACTTGGGTGTCTTTCCATTTCTTCACCAGTATCAACATCTTGTCCTTTGGTAGCTGGTATATCAAGTGGTGACGGCATGTATTCTATAACAGCATCTATCATCATTTGAACGCCTTTATTTTTATATGAAGAACCACAAATTACAGGTACTATTTCATTCTTAATTACACCTTTTCGTAATGCTGCTTTTAATTCTTCTTCACTTATTTCTTCACCATCAAGATATTTCATCATAAGCTCTTCATCTAGTTCAGCTATTGCTTCAACCATAGCCGATCTGTATTCTTCTGCTAACTCTTTCATATCTTCTGGAATTTCTATTTCTTCTATTTGTGTTCCTAAATCATCTCTATAGACTTCTGCAACATTTCTAACTAAATCTATAATACCTAGGAATCCTTCTTCTTTACCTATTGGAAGCTGTATTGGAACTGCATTAGCATGAAGTCTTTCTCTCATCATGTCTACAACGTGATAGAAGTCTGCACCCATTATATCCATTTTGTTAACATATGCCATTCTTGGTACCTTATATTTAGTCGCTTGTCTCCATACTGTTTCTGATTGTGGTTCTACTCCGCCTTTTGCACAGAATACAGAAACTGCACCATCAAGTACTCTTAAAGATCTTTCAACTTCAACTGTGAAATCTACGTGCCCTGGTGTATCAATGATATTTATGTTATAACCCTTCCAGAAACAAGTTGTAGCCGCAGAAGTTATTGTTATACCTCTTTCCTGTTCTTGTACCATCCAGTCCATAGTAGCTCCACCATCATGAACCTCACCAATCTTGTGTGTTTTTCCTGTATAGAATAATATACGCTCAGTTGTTGTTGTTTTACCAGCATCAATATGAGCCATAATACCTATATTACGGAATTTTTCTAAAGAATATTCTCTACCCACTATTTGCGCCTCCTGTCAACGAGTGATTTTAAATTTGACAAAACTGTCTTGGCAAAGCCAAAACAGTTTTAATATTAATACCTGTAATGAGCAAAAGCCTTGTTAGCTTCAGCCATTTTATGAATATCTTCTCTCTTCTTTACTGCTGCTCCAGTATTGTTTGCAGCTTCGAGTAATTCGTTAGCAAGTTTTTCTCTTGCATACTTCTCTCCTCTATTATCTGCAGCAATAAGCAACCATCTTAGTCCTAATGTCTGTCTTCTCTCAGGTCTAACCTCGATAGGCACTTGATAATTAGCTCCACCTATTCTTCTAGCTTTTACTTCAAGTAATGGCATAACATTATTTAATGCTTCTTCAAAAACCTCTAAAGGTTCTTTGCCTGTTTTTTCTTTGATTATGTCAAAAGCCTCATAGCATATTTTTTGTGCTACTCCTCTTTTACCATCCTCCATTACATTGTTTATTAACTTTGTAACGACTTTGCTGTTGTACATAGGATCTGGTAATACATCTCTTTTTGCAATATATCCTTTTCTCGGCACTTTACTTCCCTCCTTAACAATTTTAATTAACTCATAGGTACTCGATATCTCTACCGCAAAGTACTCTGTACTCCTGCAAATGTATGTAAATATAAATTTTCATATATATAAATGCTGAAGACATTGCACCTTAATTCAAAGCATTATTTTTTTTGCTTTGGTCTCTTAGTACCGTATTTAGATCTACTTTGTAGTCTGCCCGCAACTCCAGCAGAGTCTAATGTCCCTCTGATGACGTGGTATCTAACTCCTGGTAAATCCTTAACTTTTCCACCTCTTATAAGTACAACACTATGTTCTTGTAAATTGTGGCCTACACCTGGTATATAAGCAGTAACTTCGTATCCGTTTGTAAGTCTAACTCTTGCTACTTTTCTTAATGCTGAGTTTGGCTTTTTAGGAGTTGTTGTTTTAACTACTGTACAAACTCCTCTTTTTTGCGGACAGTTCTTCAATGCTGGTGCAGCTGATTTTGTTGCTAATGTCTTTCTGCCTTTTCTTACTAATTGATTGATAGTTGGCATGATTTCACCCCCTCATTTTTGTAAGCTGTTCTTCATTTATATCAATGCAGCGTAACATAACTAAATGGCAATGTTACCGCATGGATATATCTATATTATTTAGTTGCTAGCATTAATTTAATCTTCGAAACGCAATGCTGTTGCTGATGCAACATCTATATCACAAAGATTTCCTAATTCTTTCATTGTGTCTACAAATATTATTTGTAGGGAATTAACCTTGGCTAGTTTTAGAATAGGATCAGTAATACTACTATCAGCATCTTTGGCTATATACAAAACTTTACCCCGACTATTCTTTAACGCTTTTAGGGTTTGTTTAACTCCAACGACTTTCTGACCTACAATTTTACCTACCATTTCTAACCCCCTTCACAATTATAATCAAAAGATTTACCTAATTAAGATGCATCTACTCGATTTAAATCACACACAAGGTGTATTTTATCATTTTACTATCACCCTGTCAACTAGTTACAACCTATACTTCCAAATCATTTTCAATTTCTACCTTTTCATCATCTTCAGTATTGATTTTTATTGTTCTATATCTTGTCATTCCAGTACCCGCAGGTATCAGTTTACCAATTATTACATTTTCTTTTAATCCAAGCAATGGATCAATTTTACCCTTAATAGCCGCATCAGTAAGTACTCTTGTTGTCTCCTGGAATGATGCTGCTGACAAGAATGATTCCGTTGCAAGTGCCGCTTTAGTTATACCTAATAGAGAAATTTTCCCCTGAGCAGGTACGCCACCTTCAGCTTCAATTTTTGCATTAGCATCTTCAAAAGCAAATATATCTACTAAGTTCCCTGGAAGTAGTTCAGTATCTCCAGATTCCTCAACCTTTACTTTTCTTGTCATCTGTCTCACAACAACCTCTAAATGTTTATCATTTATATCAACACCTTGAAGTCTATAAACTTTCTGTACCTCTGACGATAAATAATTTTTAACTCCGTTAACGCCTTTTATTCTTAAAATATCGTGCGGATTAACTGAACCTTCAATTATCTCATCTCCGGCCTCAATTCTATCACCATTTGCAACTTTTAATCTTGATCCAAAAGGTATATCATAACTTAGTTCTTCCCCTGCATCACCAATTACAATGACAACTCTCTTTTTCTTAGTATCTTCCATTTTAACGCTACCGCATACATCACTTACTATTGCGAGTCCCTTTGGTTTTCTAGCTTCAAATAATTCCTCAACTCTTGGAAGACCTTGGGTTATATCTGATCCTGCTACTCCACCTGTATGGAATGTTCTCATTGTAAGTTGTGTACCCGGTTCTCCTATAGATTGAGCTGCAATTATGCCTACGGCTTCGCCAATGTTAATCTTTTGAGACGTTGCCATATTCATTCCATAACATTTAGAACAAACTCCAATTTTAGCCTTACATGTAAATACCGATCTAATCATAACTTTTTTTACACCAGACTTTTGAACTTCTTCTGCTAACTTAATATCCATATACTCATTCTTAGGAACTATTACTTTGCCTGTTTTTGGATGAATAATATCTTCAGCGGAATATCTTCCAGTCAATCTTTCAACTAACTGTTCAATTACTTCACTTCCATCACGAATTTCTGAAACTTCAAAACCTTCATCCGTTCCACAATCTTCGTGTCTTACGATAACATCCTGGCATACATCAACAAGCCTTCTTGTTAAATAACCTGAGTCAGCTGTTTTAAGTGCTGTATCTGCGTTACCTTTTCTAGCTCCATGTGTTGAAATAAAGTACTCTAATACACTTAGTCCATCTCTAAAGGATGCTCTAATAGGTAACTCAATTATCTTACCAGATGGATTAGCCATAAGGCCTCTCATACCTGCTAATTGTTTGATCTGACTCTTAGACCCTCTGGCACCTGAATCTGCCATCATGAATATCGGATTGAATTTATCCAAACTATCCATTAGTGCATTTGCCACATCTTCTGTAGTTTTAGTCCATTTTTCTATTACTCTTTGGTATCTTTCTTCCTCGGATATAAATCCTCTTCGATACATCTTCTCAATTTTTTCAACAGTTTCATCCGCATCTTTTAACAATGCTTTTTTAGCCTCTGGAACCACCATGTCAGATGTAGCAACCGTAATTGCTCCAATTGTTGAGTAATGATATCCCTTAGCCTTTATTTTGTCTAGCATCTTAGAAGTTTCTGAAGGCCCATATTTTAAGTAGCATTTATCAATAATACTACCAAGATTCTTTTTACTTACCAAGAAGTCTATCTCAAATTTCAATTCATTTCCAGGAATGCTTCTATCAATAAACCCTAAATCTTGAGGTATAGTTTCATTGAAAATTAGTTTTCCAGGTGTAGTTTCTATAATTGAAGTTATACTTACACCATCAACGGTGCCAAATAACTTAACTTTAATTTTAGCATGAATATCAATATCCTTTACTTGATAAGCCATTATTACTTCATCTGGCGATGAGAATGATCTTCCCTCACCTTTAGCACCATCTTTATCAATAGTTAAATAGTAAGCTCCTAAAACCATATCTTGAGTAGGTACACAAACCGGTTTACCATCTGATGGTTTCATAATGTTATGTGCAGCAAGCATTAAGAACCTTGCTTCAGCTTGAGCTTCAACAGATAGAGGTACATGTACCGCCATTTGATCTCCATCAAAGTCAGCATTATAAGCCGTACATACAAGCGGATGTAGTTTAATAGCCCTACCTTCTACAAGTATAGGTTGGAAAGCTTGAATTCCTAGTCTATGAAGTGTAGGTGCACGATTTAATAGTACTGGGTGATCAGCTATTACTTCTTCAAGTACATCCCATACTTGAGGCATAACTCTCTCTACCATTCTCTTAGCACTCTTAATATTATGCGCTACTCCACTTCCAACTAGCTTTTTCATAACAAAAGGCTTAAATAATTCTAAAGCCATCTCTTTTGGAAGACCACATTGATACATTTGTAACTCTGGTCCAACAACTATAACTGAACGGCCTGAGTAATCAACACGTTTTCCAAGTAAATTTTGCCTGAATCTTCCTTGCTTTCCTTTTAACATGTCAGATAGAGATTTTAAAGGTCTGTTCCCTGGTCCCGTAACTGGCCTTCCTCTTCTTCCATTATCAATTAATGCATCTACAGCTTCTTGGAGCATTCTTTTTTCATTTCTAACAATTATATCTGGAGCACCTAAATCTAGAAGTTTTTTTAGCCTATTGTTACGGTTTATTACCCTTCTATACAAATCATTTAAATCAGATGTAGCAAATCTTCCTCCGTCTAATTGTACCATCGGTCTTAAATCAGGAGGTATAACTGGTATTACATCGATTATGATCCATTCAGGTTTGTTTTTAGATTTTCTAAATGATTCTGACACATCTAGTCTTCTTATACTTCTGATTCTTTTTTGTCCTGTACTCGTTTTTAGGTCTTCTTTTAATTCCTTAGATAATTCTTCTAAGTTTATATCTTGTAAAAGTACTTTCACAGATTCTGCACCCATACCAGCTACAAAACTATCATTTCCAAATTTATCAATAGCTTCTCTATACTCTTTTTCACTAAGGATTTGTTTTTTAAGTAGTGATGTTTCTTTTGGATCTAATACTACATAAGAAGCAAAATAAAGAATCTTTTCTAGAGATCTAGGTGACATATCTAAAATAAGTCCCATACGAGATGGTATTCCTTTAAAATACCAAATGTGAGATACTGGGGCAGCAAGTTCGATATGCCCCATTCTTTCACGTCTTACTTTAGATTTTGTAACTTCAACACCACATCTATCACAAACTATTCCCTTATATCTTACTCTCTTGTATTTTCCACAGTGACATTCCCAATCTTTAATTGGTCCAAATATTCTTTCACAAAACAACCCATCTCTTTCAGGTTTTAAAGTTCTATAGTTTATAGTCTCTGGTTTTTTTACTTCACCTTTTGACCATTCTCTGATCTGTTCCGGTGATGCTAATCCTATTTGAATAGCATCAAAATTATTAAATTCAAACAAGGGTTCATCCTCCCTTCATATTAATGTTCATCATTAAAATCATTTAATTCTAAGTCTTCACCAAATTCTTCTGCCGGTATTTCATCATAATTTATATCAATGTCCAGTTCTTCATCTTCATCGATAAGCTCAATGTACTCTTCCGTTGGTGCTTCAGGAATTATATCTTCTGATCCTTCTATGTTAACATTTAAATTTAATTCTTCCATTTCATCATCAACTGATTCCTTCAGTTTAATTTCTTCTAATTCATCAGTAAGAACTTTAACATTTAAACACAACGCTTGTAATTCCTTTATAAGAACTTTAAAGGATTCAGGCACACCAGGTTCTGGAATATTCTCGCCTTTTACTATTGCTTCATATGTTTTAACTCTTCCTACAACGTCATCGGATTTAACTGTTAAAATCTCTTGTAATGTATGAGCTGAACCATAAGCTTCTAATGCCCAAACTTCCATTTCTCCAAACCTTTGGCCACCAAACTGTGCTTTACCACCTAATGGTTGCTGAGTTACGAGAGAATATGGACCTGTAGATCTAGCATGTATTTTGTCATCTACTAAATGATGTAACTTTAAGATATACATATATCCAACAGTAACTCTGTTGTCAAATGCTTCTCCTGTTCTTCCATCATATAAATCAGTTTTTCCATCTGTATTATATCCTGCTTTTTCCAAGCACGCTTCAATTTCTTCTTCAAGCGCACCATCAAATACTGGCGTTGCAATATGCCAACCTAATTCACTAGCTGCCCATCCTAAGTGGACCTCTAATACCTGGCCTATATTCATACGAGAAGGAACACCTAGTGGATTTAAGCATATTTGAAGTGGCCTTCCATCAGGTAAAAACGGCATATCTTCTACTGGTAATACTCTAGATATAACCCCTTTATTACCATGTCTTCCTGCCATCTTATCGCCTACAGATATCTTTCTCTTTTGAGCTATATAACATCTAACTAGTTCATTTACACCTGGTGGAAGTTCATCACCATTTTCTCTAGTGAACACTTTAACGTCAACTATTATTCCAGCTTCGCCATGTGGCACTCTAAGTGATGTATCTCTTACTTCTCTTGCCTTTTCTCCAAATATTGCCCTTAATAATCTTTCCTCTGCGGTAAGTTCTGTTTCTCCCTTTGGAGTTACTTTTCCAACTAGAATATCTCCAGATCTTATCTCAGCACCTATTCTTATTATTCCGCCCTCATCTATATCTTTAAGTGCATCTTCGCCAACATTAGGAATATCCCTAGTTATTTCTTCTGGTCCAAGCTTTGTATCTCTTGCATCTGATTCATATTCTTCAATGTGCACCGATGTAAATATATCATCACGAACAAGTTCTTCAGATATTAACATCGCATCCTCATAGTTATAACCTTCCCAAGTTACAAACCCAATACGGATGTTCTTACCTAATGCTATTTCTCCAAGGTCAGTTGAAGGTCCATCTGCTAAAACAGTATTTACTTCAACTTTTTCGCCTTTATTAACTATAGGTTTTTGATTTATACACGTACCCTGATTAGATCTTTTAAACTTTAGAATTTTATAAACATCTAATCCACTATCTGAATCTCTTCTTACCTTAATTTCGTTAGCACTTACATACTCAACTGTGCCGGCGTTTTTAGCTTTCGGAAGTACACCAGAATCTACTGCAGCTCTATATTCTATTCCAGTAGCTACAATTGGCGATTGTGATTTAAGTAGTGGTACTGCTTGACGTTGCATGTTGGAACCCATTAGCGCACGACTAGCATCATCATTTTCAAGGAATGGAATCATTGCTGTAGCAACAGAAACTATCTGTCTTGGCGATATATCCATAAGATCTACTTCTTCTTTTGGAACAACCATTACTTCTTCTTTAGCTCTTACAGTTACTTTTTCATCTACAAAAGTACCATCTTCGCTAATTGGTTCACTTGCCTGTGCTACTAGATATGCATCTTCTTCATCCGCAGTCATATACACAATTTCGTTTGTAACTACTGATGTTTTCTTATCTACAATCCTATATGGTGTTTCAATAAACCCATATTCATTAACTTTAGCGTAACTCGCAAGTGAATTAATAAGTCCTATATTGGGTCCTTCTGGAGTTTCTATAGGGCACATTCTGCCATAATGCGAGTAATGAACATCTCTAACCTCAAACCCAGCTCTCTCCCTAGAGAGACCGCCTGGTCCTAGTGCAGATAATCTTCTTTTATTTGTAAGTTCTGATAATGGATTTGTTTGGTCCATAAACTGAGAAAGTTGTGAACTTCCAAAGAATTCCTTTATAGCTGCGGCTACAGGCCTTATGTTTATAAGCGCCTGAGGCGTTATTCCTTCTTGGTCTTGGATTGTCATTCTTTCTTTGACAACTCTTTCCATTCTAGATAAACCAATTCTAAATTGATTTTGTAAAAGTTCACCTACAGATCTAATTCTTCTGTTTCCTAAATGATCAATATCATCAATATAACCGATATCGTAAGTTAGTCCTAACTCGTAGCTCACTGTAGCATACATATCATCTTTAATTATATGTTTAGGTATTAATCTAGTTTTATTAGCTTTTATTTGTTCTTTAATTGATTCTTCATCACTAAAATTATCCAATATCTCTTTTAATGTTGGATAATGGACCATTTCCCTAATATTAAGATCAGAAATATCAAAGTTAACTACTTTATTAATGTTAACAAAGTGATTTCCTATAACTCTTAACACCTTATCCTCTACTTGAAGATCTACTACATTAATTCCTAAGTTTTGAATTTCTAGAGCAACTTCTCTATCTATCTTTTGACCTTTTTCAACTATAACTTCGCCAGTTGTAGGGTTAACAATATTTTCAGCAGCAATTTTGTTTGCAATTCTGTGATTAATTGATAACTTCTTATTAAATTTATATCTACCAACTCTTGATAAATCATATCTCTTAGCATCAAAGAATAGTGAATCAATAAGAGATACCGCACTATCCACTGTAGGTGGTTCGCCTGGCCTTAATCTCTTATATATTTCTATCAAAGCTTCTTCTCTTGTTTTAGTATTATCTTTTTCTATTGTAGCTTTTAGTCTTTCTTCTTCACCTAATAATTGATGTAAGTCTAAATCGCTACCATTATCCATCATAGCTCTGGCCAAAATACTTATAGGCAGTTTTCTTGTCTTGTCAATTCTAATATATACAATTTCATTAGAATCTGTTTCATACTCGAGCCATGCTCCTCTGTTTGGGATTACCGTTGCAGAGTAAAGTTTTTTTCCAGTTTTATCAACAGAATAATTGTAATAAACCCCTGGTGATCTAACCAATTGACTTACTATAACTCTTTCTGCTCCATTTATAACAAATGTTCCTTGTGGTGTCATCAGTGGGAAGTCTCCCATAAAGACTTCTTGTTCCTTAATTTCACCTGTTTCATTATTACGCAATCTAACCTTAACTTTTAACGGTGCTGCGTAAGTTGTATCTCTTTCCTTACATTGTTCTTCAGTATACTTAATGTTATCTGTATCAAGTTTGTATCCTACAAACTCTAGAACAAGATTCCCAGTATAGTCTTGAATAGGATTTATATCGTCAAAAACCTCTTGAAGTCCTTCTTTTAAAAACCAATTATAAGAGTCTAACTGTATCTCAATTAAATTTGGCATATCAGTTACTTCACCTATTTTTGAAAAACTCATTCTTGTTCTTTTACCTAATTGGACAGGATGTACCATCAGCTTTCACCCCTTGTATAAACTAAAATAACCAAAAACACACTTTCCCCTAGGACCTTATGCTTTTGGATTCACATATTTATTATGTTATTATAACCATTTTTGTTAATTCAATTCACATTAACCAGTAATTTCTTTTTTAACGTTAAACTACTAGTTTTAATGCATTACGCTATATTATCATAAGTATAATTCTATGTCAACATAACATTTTAAAAAAGGGCACTCTTATCTAAAAGTACCCTGTTTATGATAAAATTATTTTATTTCTGCTGCGCCGCCAACTTCTTCTATTTTAGCTTTTAATGCTTCTGCATCTTCTTTGCTTATAGCTTCTTTAATTGCCTTAGGTGCTCCATCAACTATATCTTTAGCTTCTTTTAATCCTAATCCAGTTATTTCTCTAACAACTTTAATAACTTTAATTTTGCTAGCGCCTGCACTAGTTAAAATTACGTCAAATTCAGTTTTTTCTTCAACAGCTGCTGTAGCAACTCCTGCAACTGCAACTGGTGCAGAAGCACTCACTCCAAATTCTGTTTCACACTCTTTTACTAATTCATTTAATTCTAAAACACTCATATCTTTTATAGCTTGAATAATTTCTTCTCTTGTCATTATAAATGCACCTCCGAATTTTTTTCATATAAATATTGTTTTGTACTTACCTTTTAAAAAAGGCATGATTTGAATCAATTAAAAATCGCTATGTAGTTCAGCTTAATATTTGAAATATTATTGAGCTGATTCCTTTTGCTCTTTAACTGAATTCAATAGGTATGCAAGATTTGATAATGGAGCTTTGAAGCTTCCAAGTAATTTTGCAATAAGAACATTTCTTGGTGGTATTGATGCAAGAGCATTAACCTCGGCACCATCGAATATTTTACCTTGAATTATGCCTGCTTTAAGCTCTAATTTTTTATGAGTTTTTGCAAATTCATTTAAAACTCTAGCTGCAACAGTTGCATCTTCATATCCAAATGCCATTGAAATAGATCCTTGTAGGTGAGTTTCTATACCTTCAATTCCTAATTCCCTAGCCGCTAGAATAACTAAAGTGTTTTTATAAACTTTATATTCTACCCCAACTTCTCTAAGGTTTTTTCTTAGTTGCGTATCTTCTTCTACATTTAGACCTTGATATTGACTAAATACTACACCTTGAGCTTTTGCTAATTTTTCTTTTATTTCTGCTACTTTTGCTTCTTTTACTTGTCTATTATTGCTTAACACTATATATCCACCTCCTAACAGTTTTTAACTGCTTTATAAAAAATTAAAATCTCTCCGTAGACACGAAGAGACCTAATATATGTATACAAGTATACTTATAGGAATCCTCGGTAGGCATGTTGTCTTTTACGCTTTCGCACCTACTATCTACGGAATATCATTTATTTCACTCTGGAAATTGTATCATGTTTAACCCTATTTGTCAATACTAGTCTAATACTTTAGCTTGATTGACTTTTATTCCAGGTCCCATAGTGCTTGAAACTGATACTGATTTTAAGTATTGTCCTTTAGCTGCTGATGGTTTAGCTTTAACTACTGCTTCCATTAAAGCATGAAAGTTTGCAACTAATTTGTCAGCACCAAAAGATTTTTTACCAAGCGGTACATGAATTATAGAAGTTTTATCAACTCTATACTCAACTTTACCAGCTTTTATTTCATTTATTGCTCTAGCAACATCAAATGTAACTGTTCCTGACTTTGGATTTGGCATTAATCCCTTAGGTCCAAGTACTCTACCTAATTTACCAACAACACCCATCATATCTGGAGTAGCAACAACTATATCAAATTCAAACCAATTTTCTTTTTGTATTTTTTCAACTAATTCATCAGTTCCAACGAAGTCTGCTCCTGCAAGTTCCGCTTCTTTAGCTTTCTCGCCTTTAGCAAAAACTAAAACTTTAACTGTTTTACCTGTTCCATGAGGAAGTACTACTGCACCTCTAACTTGTTGGTCTGCATGTCTTGGATCAACACCAAGGCTTACAGCGAGTTCTATAGTTTCATCGAACTTAGCTTTAGATGTTTTCACCACAAGTTCCATAGCTTCTGTTGGTGTATATAGAGCATTTTTATCTATAAGCTTAGCGCTTTCTATGTAATTTTTTCCCATAATAGTATCCTCCTTCGTGGTAATAACGGTTTTTACCTCCCACGTAATTAATTTAAAATTATTCTTCTACAACTATTCCCATACTTCTTGCTGTTCCAGCTATCATACTCATTGCAGATTCAATTGATGCTGCATTTAAATCTGGCATCTTAAGTTCTGCTATTTCTCTTACTTTAGCTTTAGAAACTGTAGCAATTTTGGTTTTGTTTGGAACACCAGAACCGCTTTCTAATCCAACTGCTTTCTTTAACAATATTGCTGCTGGTGGAGTTTTCAGTATGAAACTAAAAGATCTATCTTGATATACTGTTATTACTACTGGTATTATCATACCTGCTTGATCCGAAGTTTTCGCGTTGAATTCTTTACAGAATCCCATGATATTAACTCCGTGTTGTCCAAGTGCTGGTCCAACTGGTGGTGCTGGGGTAGCTTTTCCTGCAGGAAGTTGAAGTTTTATCATCCCTGTTATTTTCTTAGCCATGAATTTATACCTCCTATATTGTGGTAAACGGATTAAAAATCCTCCCACTTACTAAAACTTTCGTTTTATTAAGTATCTAGTCTAGTTTTTGTATTTGATTGAATTCTAGTTCAACAGGAGTTTCCCTGCCAAACATATTTATAAGTGCTTTAATTTTTTGCTTTTCCAAATGAATTTCTTGTATTAAAGCAACAAATCCTTCTAATGGTCCAAATGTCACCTGAATATTCTCACCTATTTCGTAGTCAACAACTATAGTTTTTTCTGCTATACCCATAGTTCTAACTTCATCTTCAGTAAGAGCTACCGGTTTAGAACCCGGTCCTACGAACCCAGTTACACCTCTGGTATTTCTAACTATATACCAAGATTCATCTGTCATAAGCATTTTAACCATAACATAACCTGGAAACACCTTTTTTAAAGTTATTTTCTTTTTTCCATCCTTTACTTCAACTACTTCTTCCATAGGTACTTGAATATCATGTACATATTCTTCAAGATTTCTATTTTCGATCGCTTTTTCTAGGTTGACTTTAACTTTATTTTCATAACCAGAATATGTATGTACAACATACCATTTAGCTTTATCTGCCATAGCTCAAGGGGTGGAGTATTCCGTCCCCCTACCTCCTTCCTTTACCTTATTTAAAGATTAGTTTATAGAGGTTCTTAAAACCATAATCCAACAAACCTATTAAAATCACAAAAATAAAACAAAAACTTGTCACTGCAAAAGTTGCCTTTTTAACATCTTGTTTTGAAGGCCAAGTTATTCTTTTCGCCTCTGCCTTAAGTTCATTGAAAAACTTCACTATACCTTTTTGGTTTGATTTTTCCTTTACTTTAACATTCCCAGTAACAGCCATTTTATTCACATCCCTACTGTTTTGTGTTTAATGCTGTATTATTTTGTTTCTTTATGAAGTGTATGTTTGTGGCAGAACTTACAGTATTTCTTCATTTCTATTCTGTCTGGGTTATTTTTTTTGTTTTTCATTGTATTGTAATTTCTCTGTTTGCAATCAGTACAAGCTAAAGTTACTTTTACTCTCACAATCTACACCTCCCGGTTTTCCATCTATTTAAGAAAGCTCATACTTATTAAGCGCTAAGCTATCTTTAGCATTTTTGTTATACTTAAATAAGTTATCACAATTTAATACATATGTCAATGAATTAGTTCAAGGTGTTTTTTTATTAAACAATTTTCTTTCTTCTAATTCATAATGCATTTTTTTGTTTGTATTATTTAACTATTGAAGTAACAACTCCTGAACCTACTGTTCTTCCACCTTCTCTGATTGCGAATCTTAATCCCTCATCCATTGCTACTTGAGTGATTAGTTCAACATTCATGTCTATGTGATCTCCTGGCATTACCATTTCCATTCCGTCTGGTAATTTTATTGATCCAGTTACATCAGTTGTTCTGAAATAAAATTGTGGTCTATATCCGTCGAAGAATGGAGTATGTCTTCCGCCTTCTTCTTTTTTAAGTACATATACTTGACCTACAAATTTATCATGTGGATGTATTGAACCTGGCTTAGAAAGTACTTGACCTCTTTGAATATCTGTTCTTTGTACTCCTCTTAGTAATGCTCCGATGTTGTCTCCGGCCATTGCTTGATCTAAAAGTTTTCTGAACATTTCAACTCCTGTACATACAACTTTTCTTTTATCTTCGCTAAGTCCTACGATTTCTACTTCTTCTCCAACCTTAAGTATCCCAGCTTCAACTCTTCCTGTAGCAACTGTTCCTCTACCTGTGATTGTGAATACATCTTCTACTGGCATTAAGAATGCTTTATCTGTTGCTCTTGTTGGTGTTGGAATGTAGCTATCTACTGCTTCCATTAATTCAGCTATGCATTTTGATGCTTCTTCATCAGTTGGGTTTTCTAATGCTTTTAATGCTGATCCTGTTACTACTGGAATGTCGTCACCAGGGAAGTCATACTCACTTAATAATTCTCTTACTTCCATTTCAACAAGTTCTAATAATTCTGGATCATCTACCATATCTGCTTTGTTTAAGAATACTACTATATATCCTACTCCAACTCTGCTTGCTAATAGTATATGCTCTCTTGTTTGAGGCATTGGGCCATCTGCTGCACTAACAACTAGAATTGCTCCATCCATTTGTGCTGCGCCTGTGATCATGTTCTTTACATAATCTGCATGTCCTGGGCAATCAACATGTGCATAATGTCTATTATCTGTTTCATACTCAACATGTGATGTATTTATTGTAATTCCTCTTTCTCTTTCCTCAGGTGCTTTGTCAATTTGGTCAAACCTAGATACTTCTGCTAAACCTTTAGTTGCGAGTACTGCTGTTATTGCAGCTGTTAATGTTGTCTTGCCGTGATCTACGTGCCCTATTGTTCCAATGTTTACGTGTGGTTTGCTTCTTTCAAACTTTGCCTTTGCCATTTTGTATTCCTCCTCAATATAAATAATTACACTTTTGTGCAAGTAAACTCATCCTAGTGTATTGTACGGATTTAATAGTTATGGAGCCCATAACCGGAATTGAACCGGTGACCTCCACCTTACCAAGGTGACGCTCTGCCGACTGAGCTATATGGGCATTAAATTTTGGAGCGGGAAACGGGTATCGAACCCGCGACACCCAGCTTGGGAAGCTGGTGCTCTACCACTGAGCTACTCCCGCCGACGTACAACTTAAAGCTATACACCAATTATTGATTATACTACTGTTTATTTTTTTGTCAATGTATTTTCACCTTTTGCTTAGACATTTTTCTAATTTTCTTTTTACTCTTTGTAGCGCATTATCAATAGACTTTGCATGCCTATCTAAATCACAAGCAATCTCTTGATAAGATTTACCATCTAAGTATGACATCAACACTTCCATCTCTAGTTCTGAAAGAACTTCCCCAATTTCATTTTGAATGCTTATTACTTCTTCACGGCTTATAACTAGCTCTTCGGGATCAGTAATTTTAGCACCTGATAACACATCCAATAATGTTCTGTCTGATTCCTCGTCATATATTGGCTTATTTAAAGATATATATGTATTAAGGGGAATGTGTTTTTGGCGAGTAGCTGTTTTTATTGCTGTAATTATCTGTCTTGTAACACAAATTTCTGCGAAAGCCCTAAAAGAAGATAATCTATCTGCCTTAAAATCTCTAATGGCCTTATAGAGACCTATCATTCCTTCTTGATAAATATCTTCTTTATCAGCCCCAATCAAAAAATACGACTTAGCCTTGGCTTTAATAAAATTCCTGTATTTATTAATTAAATATTCTTGTGCTCTAACATTTCCATTTTGTGCTTCAATGACTACTTCTTCATCCAATCTTTCTTCAAAGCATGAAGTATCCATACTAGCTCTAATGATTTTTTCCAACAAATATCCCCTCCACACCAAACATGTGTCATATAGATGATTATACCTTAGTGCAATTTCTATAGTCAAGAAAATTCAATGGCTCCTGCGTATTTTTTCAAGTTTTTTTAATGTTTTTTCATCTATTCTCTCTTCTAACCAATTTCTTTTTCCTAAATGCTTTTTTTCGATATTTATTTGAATCTCTTTTTGTGTACTAATTACTTCGTGATAAAATTCAATGGAAGACATTCGAGTGGCCCCTCTTTGAAAGGTAACTTGCTGCTCTAGCGAGTCTGACGTGACAACGCAGACTTCGGATTTTCGTCCTATATTATTGACCATTCTCTCAATATAATCATCTGCCGTTTCGCCCTCTTTTGTAAAAATCACAACTAAATTTCCTTGTCTTTCTTTTTTTTGAAGGCTACCTTTAACCATTTGTGCATCAAAAACTATAAATATTTTATACCCTTTAAATCCCGAGTGATTTTGAAGAGTGTCAATAAGCTGCAGGCGTGAAGATTCGTAACTAAAATCTTTAATCTTTTTAAGATTTGGCCAGCTATTTATAACATTATACCCATCAACAAAAACTGTTTTCACTTTTTACCTCATTTAATCTTTTGCTTCATAATTTCATACATTATTATACCACCTGCAACCGATGCATTTAAAGATGTTATTTTCCCTGCCATGGGTATTTTTACTAGAACATCACATTTTTCTTTTGTAAGTTTAGAAATGCCTCTACCCTCACTTCCAATAACAAGGGCTACCGCACCAGTTAAATCAGTATTAAAAACATAATTTTCGGCATCCATATCCGCACCATAAACCCATACTCCGAGTCCTTTTATTTCTTCAATAGTTGCATTTATATTAGTTACTTTTACTATTTTCATATGTTCAATTGCACCAGCTGATGTTTTATACACTGTTGGTGTAACTCCCACATTTTTTCTCTTAGGTATAATTATTCCGTGAGCTCCGCATACCTCTGCAGTTCTTATGATAGACCCAAAGTTATGTGGATCTTCAATTTCATCTAGTATAATTATAAAAGGCTTTTCTCCTCTTTCTCGCGCATATTCAAATATGTCATTTAATTGAAAATATTTGTAAGGTGTTACTATAGCAATAACTCCTTGATGTGATGAAGTTTGTGATATTTCATCTAGTTTTCTTCTATCTACTTCTTTCGTAACAATTCCTTTTTCTTTGGCTAATGCTAGTACCACGCTTATAGATCCTACCATATCACCTTTGGCAATAAGAATGTACTCTATGGTTCTATCTGATTTTAGCGCTTCTATAACTGCATTTCTTCCTTCAACTAAATCCTCTCTAATGATTTTAGTCTCAACTTCTTTATTAACATTGCTATTCTTAGGGCTTATTTCAGTTCTTTCCCTAGCAAATTTTTTGTTTTCTGGTGCATTCTCTTCACTTTGTTTGTTTCTTTTATTACCTACTCTGCCTTTATCTTCTCTACTTTCTTTTGTACCCTGCTCGTCACCTCTAAATCTTCTGGAAGACGCTCCACCTTTATCATATTTACTACTTGAAAACCCTCTACTTTCTTTCGCACCTTTTTCGCTCGTCCTAACCCTTTTAGACCCTGTTCCAGTTTTCTCTTCCCTACTACTTCCAAATCCACTGTTTCCTTGATATTTTTTATTATCGCTCATTTCAAATACCTCTCTCTTTATCTATTTAACTTCATATTCTTTTCTTATTTCCATCATTTTTCCACAACTCATACCGCCTTCAGGGCATGGTCCACTAACACAACTTGGCCCTGCATATTTAAAAAGTACAGGTGCTACACTCCTCGCTTGCATCAGCATTGTTTTTGCCATTTGACGTATTTCCCATTGAGCTCTAGTACAACATCTCTGATTAAAGAAATGAATTAATTCTCTAGCATTCATAGTAACTATCATTTTAGTTTCACAAGCATTTGGAAATACATATCTCGCATCTTCGATAGCCTTTTTCTCAGCTTTGCCCTTAATAATTGTATATTGTTTTTTCTCAATTTCTTCAGTATTTATTAATTTTTCATCCTTTAAATATTCTTTTAAAAGATTAGCCAATTCATTTCTACACAATATCTCTACTAACTGATTATACTCCTCTTGAATGCGCTTCATAGATTCTATGAATATTATTTTTGCTTCTTCATCTTTTTCAATATTGGGAGGAATTATATATTCAAATTGTTCAAGCTTTACATATCTCTGACTCTGTTGAGAATATGATGCCACCCTATGTCTCACTAATTGATGGGTCAAACTTCTAGATATGCCCTCAATTGCAAAAGTAAAGCTCACATGTTCTATTGGCGAATGATGGCCATAAGTCATTAACATGTCTAACAACTTTTGTGTTTTTTGTTCATTCAAACCTTCTAGTATTTCATCAACCCCAACTTGACTATAACAGAGTTTAGCTGCCGCTGCTATAATTTTTTCTGGATTAGGCGTATGTTCAATTAATTTAACCTTAAGCACAATTACTCAGCCCCCAAATCGTGGTTTATAATCTTCTCGAAAATATAGTTTAGTCTTTCATTCTTTTCACTTAAATATAGAAATCCCACTAAAGCTTCAAACCCCGTAGCCCATTTATATTCATTTAAATCTCCATTTTTAGGTGTTGTGCCACTTTTAGAGTTTCTAGCTCTTTTAAATATACTGAGCTCTTCTTCATTTAGATTTTCTATAAAGAATTTCATATACTCACTTTGCGCATGTGCTTTTACATGTTCAACTGTTTTAATATGAATTTTATGAACATTCATATTTCTATTTTTTTCCACAAGATAGGTTCTAATAAATACCTCATAAACTGCATCTCCAACTAATGCAAGCACTAGTGGATTTATCTGTTTAACTTGTTCTACTGTAAATTTACCCTTTAGCATATTAAATTCCATGCTTATTCTCCTTTTTATTTATTAGACATTTCTATGATAAAAGGTAGTAGCCATTGTATGGTGGCTTATAACACGGCTACTACTTTTTATCGTTATAGGTATTTCTATATCAATGTACTTACTAAGGTCCTGCCCATCTTTACCGCTTATATCTTTTATCCTTGAATTTATTATTTACATGATACACATTTAAAATAAAAAACATCAAAAAAATGATAAAGCTCACCCTGTTTTAGGGCGAGCTTTATCACGGTACCACCTAAATTTGTACTCATTTTTTAACGGTTATTCTACCGGTAGTTTTGCTACAGCTCCGAAACGGGTTAAAAACTTTGAAAGTCTCTCAACCTACTATTTAATTTAGATTTAATATTTTTTATAGTTATTAATCAATATACACATTAAATATGCTACTGTCAATAGTAAAACCATCATCTAAGTTGTCACTAATAGCTTATAACATATTCGTTTATAAATGTTCTAGACCCATCATTAATAAGTACAATAGCATCGTTTTTACTTATAAAAAAGTTACTCACACAATATGACTAACTTTTTACCAAAGAATCCTTATTTTTAGCAAAAATCATTCTACCTGCTGCCGTCTGAAGTACTGATGTTACAATAACAACTATATTTTCACCAATATATCGTCTTCCACCTTCAACAACAATCATTGTACCATCATCTAAATAAGCTATCCCTTGGCCCGATTCTTTTCCATCTTTCATCACTTGAATTTTCATTTCTTCCCCTGGTAGAACTACTGGCTTTACTGCATTTGCAAGTTCATTAATATTTAAAACTGGAACTCCTTGGAATTCAGCTACCTTGTTAAGATTAAAATCGTTAGTAATTACTTTACCATTCAAAACTTGAGCTAACTTAAGAAGTTTGCTATCTACTTCTGCAATATTGGGAAAGTCTTTCTCCCAAATTTCAACTTCTATATTTAATTCCTTTTGAATTTTGTTTAGTATATCTAATCCTCTTCTGCCTCTATTCCTTTTAAGCCCATCTGATGAATCAGCTATATGCCTAAGCTCCTCCAATACGAAAGTTGGTATTACTAGTGGCCCTTCAACAAAACCCGTTTGACAAATATCAAATATTCTACCATCAATTATTACTGATGTATCTAGCACCTTAGGATTTTCATTAGTAAATCCTTTGATTTTCTTATCTTTGAATCCATCTTTCCTTTTAATGCTTGTAAAGAAGGATAATATTTCATCTCTTTTTCTAGCGCAAATATCTGCTCCTAAAGCTGCCATTATAACAGTAAAAATAACTGCAATAATATTCCATATAAGAGATTGGTACTTAAATAATCCCGCAAACAAAGATGCTATTACAAGCCCTATTATTGCCCCTCCTGTACCAAAAATAATTTGAGAAGTCGGCATTTTTTGTGTGCTTTTCTCCACATGATCCATAAACTTCATTATAAAAGATACGATTATAGGAGATATTAGAAATAAAATAACTCCAAAAATTAAAGTAGAAAAAATAATGAATATTATTCCTTGAATTGTACCATTTTTTAAATAATTAAGCCCACCTAAATAGCTTGTGCTTAGAAGCATATCTCCTATTAAGTACCCCAAAATTAGTCCTATGATTGTAAAAAGTCCTCTCAAAATTTTTTTTAACAAAAAATTTCACCTCCTTCTAAATTATTAACACTTATTTGGATTTATATCCTGTTATTATCTAATATATACTATAAAGTTGTGCATTTCAATAAAATGCACCCTAGAATTAACAATTTGTTAAACGAAATCCCTTATTTTGTTTAACGCTTGTTCCATATTAAGTTCAAACACTAACATTATTTCACTGGCTACCATCCCTTCAACTCTTTCTAGAATCTTTAACTCACCCGGTGGAAGCATATCTTTCTTCTTTAAATAATATAAATCCCTAAGTACCTCGCACATTTTTAGAGCATTACCACTTTGGATTTTTTTCTTGTTAAATCTATATCTATTATTCCAATTACTTTCTATACAATTGGACCTATTTGATATTGTATTTAAAACTGTTTCTAATTCTACTTTATTTGAAATGTTTCTTATTTTATGTTTCTCTATTTTATCTATCGGAATCATAAAATTCATATTATCTAATAAAAGATATATATTTATATATTTACATTTTATATTATACAATTCTTCACTGTTTATATTCTGTACATACCCAGCACCATAATATGCTACAAATATTTTTTGGCCAATATTTAACATAACACGCCCCCTATTAATAAAACTCCTGTTGCTTTATTATATATTCATAAGGTTAAATGCGTACTTAATTTATTGACAAAAACGTAATGTAAATCCTATAATAAAGATAGTATAGCTACTTAAATGATTAAAAGGAGTTGAACTTAATGAAAGATTGTATTTTTGATAATTTTCAAAACTCTGTGGATGAGTCCCTATTACGACACAAAAGTATTTTGGATATAATCACCAAACTTCAAGAGTCTCAGGCTAGAGTTAACAGAGCTGTTGCAAAGTCTGTTACCAATTGTGGTTGTATTGGCGTGGAAGCAAAGAAGCAATATACTCCTGCTGATATAGATGATTTAGATTTGGATACTCTTAGTGCTTCACTTGATACCCACATGCTAGGTAATCTTTGTGAAAACTGTAGAGAAGTCTTAGAAAAAGAATTAGGAAACAACCTTTTTTATATTGCTTCTTTATGTAATCTTGTAGACTTAAACTTATATGATATTCTTTTAAAAGAGTATAACAAAATAAGTACCTTAGGTAAATATACTATGCGTTAGTAAATATAGCATAAAATAAGTTAAAACTTATTTTATGCTATATTTGCTTATCTAACATAAATTGCTCTTTTAACCTTCTTAACCCATTTTTAATAGCTTTAGCCCTTGCTTCCCCAATACCTTCTACGCTATCAAGTTGTTGATAAGAAGCTTCCATTGTAGTTTTTAATTCTCTAAAGTGCTTAACTAAATTTTCTATAACATTTACAGGTATTCTAGGTATCTTACCAAGCATTCTATATCCTCTTGGAGAAATTAGAGTATCTACTAACGGAACACCTATATATCCAATAATCCTAGAAATAAAATCTAAATCCATGAGCTCTTCAGAACTCATATTTTCTATTTGGCTATATATTTGCGTATAATCCATACCACTTTGACAATAATCCCTTATTAAGAGTATCCCATCCTCCTCAACACTTCTAATTAACTCATTTAGTTGCATTGAAATTAGTCTGCCCTCATTTCCTAGTTCACATATATGCCTTTCAATTTCACCAACTATCCTCATAACCATTTCTGTTCTTTGTATTGCTGATATTACATCAAACAAGGTTGCTAAATCTTGAAATTCTAAAAGATTTAGATTACTTACTACTCGCTCAAGAACTGAAACATACTTTTCTAATGTCTGAATAGCTTGATTTGCCTTCGCTAAAATAATACTACTATCTCTTAAAACATATTTTATATCATCTTTGTATACAGTTATGATGGTTCTTCTTTGTGATATTGCAACAACAGCATACCCAGTCTGCTTAGCTATTCTTTGAGCTGTCCTATGCCTTGTCCCTGTTTCAAAAGTGGGTATTGTAGGGCTTGGCATGAGCTGAGTATTAGCATATAATATTTTTTTCAAATCACTGCTTATTACTATGGCTCCATCCATCTTTGCTAGTTCATATACATAAGCAGGGCTATAGTCCGCATTTATTCGAAATCCGCCATCTACGATGTCTAATATTTCCTTACTGTCTCCTAAAACAATAAGCCCTCCCGTTTTAGCTCTTAAGATATTTTCAAGTCCTTCCCTAAGCGTCGTTCCAGGGGCCATTCTTTTTAATATATTCATAAGTTCCTTGCTTTTTTCTTCTCTCATCTTTTTCTCCCTACTTAATAAATAGTGCCATTAAAAAATCTTATAATATCTTTTAATGAAGCCGTCCCTATAATATTAATATCCTTAGCATTAATTTTCTTTTCGCACTTATACAATAATTGTTTGTCGAGCTTTATTTCCTTACTTTTCACGCTAGACAATACCAAGCCCTAACTCTCCAGAAGTCCCATCTAAATTTAGTCGCCCTACTACATTAACATAAATATCACAATTATAAAAAGTAACCCTTTATTTTTTTCTAAACTAGTCTCTTAAATAAAAAAACTAGAAGCATTTAATATTTGAGTAGGCCTTCTTGTCTCATTATAATATTATACAAGATTAAATAAATTCTTACAAATAAAATAAATTATATTATTTATATTTGCATAAGGTTGTACACCCTATAAAACCGAAATAATAAAATAGTTTTAACGAAAAAATATTCTTGATTATTAAAGATAAGAATGGTATTATAAATATAATATTTTTTTAAGGAGAGATTAATTATGAAAAACTTATTAAATCAAAAAATACAATTTGTCTTTAGTCGCCAATTTACATAGGATTTGTACCTAAAAATTAAACATAGGTACAGGTCCATTGATGCTTGCATCAAATGATTTGTATCTATGTTGACTATGATTATAAGTTTTTCATAAGTTATATGAAAAAAGTCACATAGATATTCTATGTGGCTTTTTTTTGTATTTTAAATATCTTTTCTTAATTTTACAAAGGAGGATTTTGATGGAAGTCGCAACAGGAATATTAGTACAAAGCTTAATTTTATCAATCATGGTATTGGGGGTGTATATAAGCTATAAAATTTTGGACTTTCCGGACTTATCTGCTGATGGAAGTTTTTCCTTAGGGGCAGCAATAATAGCTGTAACCTTAAAAAGTGGAATTTCTCCTATTTTAGGCTCAGTGCTTGCGCTAGCTTCTGGGTGTATAGCGGGGTTATTAACGGGAATACTCCATGTTAAATTTAAAATATCAAACTTACTTTCAGGCATTCTAGTAATGGGGATTTTATATTCTCTAAACCTACGGATTATGGGAAAGGCAAACATTGCCCTCTTTAATGATGAAAATATTTTTTATGATTTCAACCCTTTAATTGTAGCTTTAATCTTAGTTGTAATATTTAAAGTTGCTATCGATATGTTTTTAAAAACAGGATTAGGATATGCATTGAAAGGTGTGGGCGATAACCCACAAATGATTAAATCTTTAGGCGTAGAAATAGGTAAAATAAAAATATTAGGACTTATGATATCTAATGGACTTATAGCTTTTTCTGGAAGTATGATGGCTCAATATCAAGGATTTTCGGATATATCTATGGGCATAGGTACATTAATTTTAGGTATAGCTTCTATAATCATTGGATCATCTATTATTAAAAACGGCAAGTTTATAAAACAGACAAGTAGTGTAATTATAGGCACTCTAATCTACCAAATTACCATATATTTAGCTATGAATTTTGGACTTACACCTGTGGATTTAAAAATGGTCACATCTTTTGTAATAATTTTATTTATAACAGTTGGTGGTAGAGGTAATAGTGAAAGTAACAAATCTATACGGGGGTGGTTATTAAATGTTAAAAATACAAGATTTATCAAAAATTTTTTATAATTCTTATTTAGGTGAAAATGTGTTATTTAAGGGCATTAATTTAGACATTAACGAAGGGGATTTTATAAGCATAATTGGTAGCAATGGAACAGGTAAGTCCACATTATTAAATATAATTTCTGGATTAGTTAAAGAAAGCTCAGGTAATATTTTTCTTGAAGGAAATGATTTAACTAAAATGCCTGAACATAAAGTAACAAGAATTGTAAGCAGGGTTTTTCAAAACCCATCCTTAGGAACATGTCCATCCATGACCGTTAGAGAAAATTTATCTCTGGCCTTAAACAAGGGTAAATTAATTAATTTTAAATATTGCCTTAGATATAAAACTAAAGAACTGGAAGCTCTTTTAAATGGAATATCATTAGATCTAAAGAAGCTTTTAGATGTGAATGTAAATTATTTATCAGGGGGACAAAGACAAGCTCTATCATTGATAATGGCAAGCCTATCTGCTCCTAAATTACTGTTGTTAGATGAACATACTGCAGCATTAGATCCAAAGACATCTAATGAGATAATGGAGTTAACTCAAAAGATTGTAAAAGAAAAAAATATTACTACATTAATGATAACTCATAATTTAAAGGATGCACTTCAGTATGGTAATAGGCTAATAATGCTACATAAAGGTGAAGTTATTTTAGATTTAAATGAATCCGAAAAGAAAAAATTAACAATAGAAAGTATATTGAAAAAATTTGAATACGCGGTATAAAGGAGGTTTTATTGTGAAAAAAATGTTAGCTACTACACTAATAATTACATGCATATTAACCGGATGTACAAAAACGAATGAAAAGAAGAAAGTTATAAAAATAGGTATAAGTCAAATAGTAGAGTATGTTGCACTAGATCAAAGTAGAGAAGGATTTATAAAAGCACTAGAGGATAATGGTTATAAGGAGGGAGACAATATAGATATTGATTATCAAAATGCCCAAGGAGATATAACTACGACCCAAACTATCGGCAAAAAGTTTGCATCTGGAAAGAAGGATTTAATTTATGCAATAGCTACCCCTTCAGCACAGGGGTCATATAATGCTACAAAAAAAATCCCAATAATAATTACGGCCGTTACTGATCCTGTGCAAGCTGGAATAATAAAGTCTTTAGATAAGCCAGAAACTAATGTTTCTGGGACTTCAGATTATTTACCAGTGAAAAAACAATTGGAGTTAATAAAGGAATTGATGCCCAATGCTAAAAGAATAGGAATTTTATATAATACAAGTGAAGTAAATTCACAAGTACAGGTAAATGAGCTAAAAAAAGCAGCTAAAGGTTATGAAATTGTTACTTCCGGAGTAACAAGCACTAATGAAGTTAATAGTGCCATAAGTAGCTTACTTACGAAAATAGACGTTTTATATGTACCAACTGATCAGTTAATAGTGTCATCCATGCCTATAATAGTAAAAAATACATTGGAGGCAAAAATACCTGTTATAGCATCGGAAAAAGGCTCCGTAGAATCTGGAGCATTAGCTACTGTAGGAATAGATTATTATAAGTTAGGATATGAAGCAGGTAACATGGCAGTTGATGTACTAAAGGGTAATGATATATCTAATATGCCAATTAAAATCTCTGAAGAAACAGAAGTGTATATAAATAAAGATACATTAAAATCATTGAATATATCTATGCCAGAAATTAAAAATGTTAAATATATAGATAATAAATAAGCATTTTTATATAAAATATTAATGTGCCTATGTTGTTTATGAAAAATCTTTTATTATTTAAATTGTAGAATTACATTACCATAATCCAATAGTTAGCGATACAACTGATTCACATGTTGTGTATAACAGAATATAATTGCATATCCTGAATAAAACTAAGAAAAACCGTATACCTCTTGTGTGCAGTTTTCCTTAGTTTTATTTATTTGTAAGTTTAGTTATAAACTGAAAGTAAAAAAAATTATGTTTTTTAAGCATATCCTACACATAAACAACATTAAATATGTAAAGTCTTAAAAATCAATTCACTATTTTTCATAAGAACACTTACATTATCACCTTTATTAATATTACCCTTAAGTATTTCTTCAGAAAGCTTATCTTCCACAGTATTAGTTATTTCTCGCCTTAGTGGTCTAGCTCCATAAGTAGTATTAAGTCCCGCCTTAGCTAAATGCTTCTTAGTTTCCTCATCAAAAGTAATATTAATTTCAAGATCTTTAAGACGCTCTTTTACTACCTTAAGCATTAATCCTACTATTTTATATAAATCTTCATGTTCTAGCGAATGAAATACGATAATTTCATCTATTCTATTTAAAAATTCAGGTCTAAATGAATGTTTTAGCTCTTCCATTATATTTTCTTTCATCTTTTCATATTTAGAGCTTGCTTCATTATCCTTTATATCGAAACCTAGAGACCTCTGTTTTTTTATACTAGACGCGCCTACATTTGATGTCATTATAATTACTGTATTTTTAAAATCTACTGTTTTCCCTTTTCCGTCTGTTAGCCTTCCATCCTCTAATATCTGTAACAAAATATTAACTACGTCTGGATGAGCTTTTTCAATTTCATCAAAAAGTATAACTGAATAAGGGTTTCTCCTCACCTTTTCCGTTAATTGACCACCTTCATCAAAACCTACATATCCTGGTGGCGAACCCATAAGCCTTGAAACAGTGTGCTTATCCATATATTCTGACATATCTATTCTTATCATGTTATTTTCATCACCAAACATGGCATCTGCTAAAGCTTTAGACAATTCTGTTTTTCCTACACCAGTGGGACCTAAAAATATAAAAGATCCTATAGGTCTCTTTGGATCCTTTAACCCTACCCTTGCACGTCTTACAGCTCTTGAAATAGATTTCACTGCCTCACCTTGTCCTATTACTCTCGTGTGGAGTACCTCTTCTAACTTTAGTAGCCGTTCCGATTCTTTTTCAGTCAATTTTTCTATAGGTATATTAATCCACCTTGATACCACATTAGCAATTTCAAGCTCTGTAACTATTAGCTCATCCGCTTGATTTTGAGTTTTCCAATTGTTTTTTGAATTATACAATTTATCCTTTAATTGTTTTTCGATATCTCTAATCTTAGCTGCTTTTTCAAAGTCCTGCACTGATATAGCATCAGCTTTTTCTTTACAAATTCCATCTATTTTTTCTTCTAAATTTTTCAAATTTTCTGGAGCAGTTAAATTTTGAATTCTTACTTTTGCACCAGCCTCGTCTATAAGATCTATTGCTTTATCAGGTAAGTATCTATCTGATATATATCTATGTGATAAGCTAACAGCTGCTTCTATTGCACTATCCGTAATCTTTACTCTATGATGTGCTTCATACTTATCTCTTAATCCTTTTAATATTTCAACAGCTTCATTTTTGCTTGGTTCTCCTACAATTATAGGTTGAAATCTCCTCTCGAGTGCTGCATCTTTTTCAAAATGCCTTTTGTATTCATCTATAGTTGTTGCCCCTATGCATTGAAGTTCTCCTCGAGCGAGGGCCGGTTTTAATATATTAGATGCATCAATAGCTCCTTCAGCTCCTCCTGCCCCAATGATAGTATGAATTTCATCTATAAATATAATAACATTTCCTGCGACGACTATCTCTTGCATAACCTTTTTAAGCCTTTCCTCAAACTCTCCCCTGTATTTAGAACCTGCCACCATTGAGGATATATCCAAAGTTATAACCCTTTTGTCTTTTAAAATTTCAGGAATGCTACCGGAAGCTATTCTTTGTGCTAGTCCCTCTGCTATAGCTGTTTTCCCTACGCCTGGTTCTCCTATAAGGCATGGATTATTCTTCATTCTTCTGCATAAAATCTCTAAAAGTCTTTGAGTTTCATTACCTCTACCTATAACAGGATCAAGTTTACCTTGTCTTGCCATCTCAGTTAAGTCTTTACCAAAACGTTCTAAGTTTGGAGTACCCTGTTTTTGCTTTTCTTTTGATAAACTACCTTTTGGAGTATCTTCAGAACACCAATTATTTAGTATACCATTTCTAAGTTTATTAAAGTCCGCTCCTAAATTAGTCAAAATTGTATATGCAACACCTTCTTCTTCTCTAATCAAGGCTAACAAAATATGCTCTGGACTAATATAATTATGATTCAAATTTCTAGCTTCCAGAAGACTTAGTTCTAGTAGCCTTTTTGTTCTTGGAGTTAGAGGTATCTCGCTACTTCGCATTTCTATGTCTCCTTCTCCCTCATACTCCATTACTAATTTCTTTACTCCCTCAGACGAAATTTTCATATCATCCAATGATTTTTTACATACTCCGTCTTCATCCTTTAGAATTCCTAGCAATATATGCTCTGTCCCTACATAACCATGCTTTAATTGCTTTGCCTCCTCTTGAGCATATACTAAAATCTTTTGTGATCTTTCTGTAAATTTATTAAACATCATGTTAAAACACCTCACTTGCAATGGATTTACTTCTTCCTTTAATTATGACCAATTGCACCCAGTTTTATCCTAAAAATACCAATATCGAAGTGAGTTTCATACTTTACTATCTATAAGAATAAAAAATAAGCATAAATAACACAGTACTCTATTTAATAACTCCTATAAAATCAAAAACAAATTTCGGAAAGTTTTATTTCCTAATTTGTTTTTTTAAAATATTCAAACATTAATAGTGATGGCCTTCTTAAATATATTATGCAAATAGCTCACTTACATAATTGCTCTTAATTTCCTCTTTACCTTCCCTTTTGTGATGTGATGTAATATTTGCCATTTTCTTTATCTCCTTGTGTTACAACGGTAAAAGAATTATTTTCCAACATTTCACATAATATTTTCATTTCATCAGCATTTTTCATTTTTGAAATAATTGTGAACTTATCATTTCGCTCTATTATGCCCATATAATCATGAATGCTGCTGTAATCACTTAAGTTAATTTCTCCAGGAATGTCTAATTTATATTCAGACATTTAATTCTCCCCTCTTTACTATATTTCACATTAGGTTTTGTAATTTTGAGCAAAATATGCGCATTTATTATAATTTACTTTTATTCTTTTTCTATACCTAAAAATTCATAATTAAATCATCTCCTGCGGAGCTGCACAGCTTCGAAGAAGATGAATTGACGACTTCAGAAGGAGATTTATACCCTCACTTATATGAGTTGGGAGACTTTCCTTCTGAAATGTCGTTAAAACAAAGAAATAAAACCGTAGCTACCTATGGTTTTATTTCTTTATTTTATTTCTATTCCAGGTTCTTGCTAGCTTCAATTATTTTATCAATTCCATCCTGAGGCACTTCTTCATATCTTTCAAACTTGACTCTAAAATTTGCCCTAGCACCAGTCATTGAGCGTAAATCTGTTGCATAATCAAATAATTCTGATTGAGGTACTTCTCCTATGACTTTCTGACCTCTTTCAACAGACTCCATCCCCAAAATTCTACCTCTTTTCTTGCTTATATCCGTAATAATATCGCCCATATAGTCCTCTGGACATGTGACCTCCACATGCATAATTGGTTCTAATAAAACAGGATCTGATTCCTTAAGGCCCTTCTTGTAAGCTAACGACGCTGCCATTTTAAATGCCATTTCAGAAGAATCTACAGCATGATACGAACCATCATGTAACGTTGTTTTAAGTCTTATAACTGGGAATCCTCCAAGTACACCATGCCTAATGCATTCCCTTAACCCTTTTTCAACAGCAGGTATATACTGCCTTGGAACTGTTCCACCAACCACCGCATCAATAAATTCTAAATCATCTGCACCGTCTATTCTAGGCTCAAATTTAATCTTTACATCACCATACTGGCCATGTCCTCCGGATTGCTTTTTATGTTTTCCTTGGACATCAGAAGTTCTTTTAATTGTTTCTCTATAAGCAATCTTTGGAATTTCTAATGATACTTCAACTCCAAATTTATTTTTCAATTTACTAACTATAACCTGCAAGTGGGTAGATCCTAATCCTGAGATTATAGTTTGTGCATTTTCTGCGCTCCTAGATATTGAGAATGTAGGATCTTCTTCTAACAATTTTGTTAATCCATTAGATATTTTATCTTCATCACCTTTAGCTTTAGTTACAATAGCTCTTGAAAAAACTGGTTGTGGGAACTCCATAGTATCAAACATTATTAGTTTCGCTCTATCACAGAGAGTATCTCCAGTAGTCGTGCATTGAAGTTTTGCAACTGCACCTATATCCCCTGCCGCAATTTCTCGAGTTTGAAATTGTTGTTTTCCTTTTAAAAAATACATAGCACCTATTTTTTCTTCTTTATTTTTATTAGTATTATATACTATTGTGTCACTTTTAGCTTTTCCAGTAATAACACGGAACATAGATAATTTACCTACAAAAGGATCTGCAATAGTTTTAAATACTAATGCTGAGAATGGACCCATATCATCAATTTTGACTTGCGTATATTTATTGTTTTTCATACCTTTTGCAATGTACATAGTTGTTTCAATTGGAGAAGGGAAGCATTCAACCATATCTTCTAGCAACGTATTCATTCCTATACCAAGTAAAGCAGATCCACACATTATAGGTGTAATTTCTCCCATAGAAGCTCCTTTTATAAGACCTTGATATATTTCTTTTTCACTTATAGAACCCTCATTGAAATATTTTTCTAATAGAACTTCATCTGTTTCAGCAACTGCTTCCATAACCATCTGTTTACACTCATCCACTTTATCTATTAATTCTTCTGGAATATCACTATCTTCCATCCCATGTGTTTTAGGATTAAATATTTGAGCCCTTCTAGATATGACATTTATTACGCCGCTAAAATTTTCTTCACTACCTATAGGATATTGAATTGGTACTGCGGATATTCCAAATGTTTCTTTTATCTGTTGCAAAGCAACTTGAAAATTACTATTTTCCCTATCTAGCTTATTAATAAAAAATGCTCTAGGTAGCTTATGATCATTGATATATTCCCAAGCCTTCTCAGTTCCAACTTCTACACCTGATACCCCACAAACAGTTATCATTGCCATATCTACAGCTCTTAGCCCCTCAATCATTTCTCCTTCATAATCAAAATATCCAGGCATATCTACTAAATTTAATTTTATATTTCCCCATTCACTTAAAGCCACTGATGTAGAAATAGACGTTTTTCTTTTCTTTTCTTCAATATCGTAATCACTAATTGTAGTACCATCATTAACTTTTCCGAATCTATCTATAGCTTTAGTGTAATATAATATTGATTCCATTAATGTGGTTTTTCCTGAACCACTATGTCCAACAATTCCTATATTTCTTAGATTTTTGCTTATATATTCTTTCATATACGATACCTCCTAGCTTTTCGTTAGATATATATTCATATATTCTACCTTTAAATAAAAAGCCTTTGTATATAGCTGAATTTTATAATTATTACTTTCTAAAAAAGATAAAAGTATCAATAAAATAAATTTATTGATACTTAATTATATATTTAAACTAAATATAAGTTATTACTAAAGCTCATATCTATTTTTTAAAATTTGTATATTATTTATTATAATTTTTCAAAAAATAAAAAAAAGCTAATAATTAGCTTTGTATACTTTAAATAAAAATGGCTCCGCGAAAAGGATTTGAACCTTCAACCTATCGGTTAACAGCCGAGTGCTCCACCGTTGAGCTATCGCGGAACATTACCTAGCGACAACCTACTCTTCCACAAGGTCACCCCTGCAGTACCATCGGCGCATTGAAGCTTAACCTTCGTGTTCGGTATGGGAACGGGTGTTACCTTCATGCCATAATCACTAGATTGAGAAAATAAATATTCTCTCAAAATTGCACAGTGAACTAGTCTTCTCGCTTACGCTTGAAGTATCGCTTTATTTCTAATTATATATTTAGGTCAAGCCCTCGACTTATTAGTATTAGTCAGCTGAACATGTTACCATGCTTACACCTCTAACCTATCAACCTGGTGGTCTTCCAGGAGTCTTACTAACACCGCACTTACGTGCGAGTTATGGGAAATCTCATCTCAGGGTGGGCTTCACGCTTAGATGCTTTCAGCGTTTATCCCTTCCAAACATAGCTACCCAGCGATGCCACTGGCGTGACAACTGGTGCACCAGAGGTTTGTCCATCCCGGTCCTCTCGTACTAAGGACAGCTCCCTTCAAATTTCCTACGCCCGCGACGGATAGGGACCGAACTGTCTCACGACGTTCTGAACCCAGCTCGCGTGCCGCTTTAATGGGCGAACAGCCCAACCCTTGGGACCTACTTCAGCCCCAGGATGCGACGAGCCGACATCGAGGTGCCAAACCTCCCCGTCGATGTGGACTCTTGGGGGAGATCAGCCTGTTATCCCCGAGGTAGCTTTTATCCGTTGAGCGATGGCCCTCCCACGAGGTACCACCGGATCACTAAGCCCGACTTTCGTCCCTGCTCCACTTGTAAGTGTCGCAGTCAGGCTCCCTTCTGCCTTTGCACTCTTCGCGCGATTTCCAACCGCGCTGAGGGAACCTTTGGGCGCCTCCGTTACTTTTTTGGAGGCGACCGCCCCAGTCAAACTGCCCACCTAACAATGTCCTGTGACCAGATTCATGGCCTCCAGTTAGAACCTCAGTACTGTCAGGGTGGTATCCCAAGGATGACTCCACACAGGCTGACGCCCATGTTTCTCAGTCTCCCACCTATCCTGTACAGACAATACCGAAATTCAATGCTAAGCTACAGTAAAGCTCTACGGGGTCTTTCCGTCCAATCGCGGGTAGCAAGCATCTTCACTTGCACTACAATTTCGCCGGATGTGTTGTTGAGACAGTGCCCAAATCATTACGCCATTCGTGCGGGTCGGAACTTACCCGACAAGGAATTTCGCTACCTTAGGACCGTTATAGTTACGGCCGCCGTTTACTGGGGCTTAAGTTCATACCTTCGCTTGCGCTAAGTAATCCCCTTAACCTTCCAGCACCGGGCAGGCGTCAGCCCCTATACATCAGCTTTCGCTTTAGCAGAGACCTGTGTTTTTGCTAAACAGTTGCTTGGGCCTATTCTCTGCGACCTACTTACGTAGGCACCCCTTCTCCCGAAGTTACGGGGTCAATTTGCCGAGTTCCTTAACAACAATTCTTCCGATGGTCTTAGGATTCTCTCCTCACCTACCTGTGTCGGTTTGCGGTACGGGCACCAATATCCTCGATAGAGACTTTTCTTGGCAGCGTGGAATCAGATACTTCGGGAATAAATTCCCTTCCCCATCACATCTCAGCGTTAAGAGCAAACGGATTTGCCTGCTTGCTCCGCCTAAATGCTTAGACACACATCCAATAGTGTGCACATCTTATCCTCCTGCGTCATCCCATTTCTAATAACGTCCATTGGTGGTATCGGAATATCAACCGATTGTCCATCACCTACGCCTTTCGGCCTCGGCTTAGGTCCCGACTAACCCTGAGAGGACGAGCCTTCCTCAGGAAACCTTAGGTTTTCGACCGTTAAGATTCTCACTTAACTCTCGCTACTCATGCCAACATTCTCACTTCTGTACCGTCCACCACTCCTTACGGTATGACTTCAGCCAGTACAGAAAGCTCCTCTACCGCGTACACAATTGTGTACACCCATAGCTTCGGTGGTAAGTTTTAGCCCCGGACATCTTCGGCGCAGGATCTCTTGACTAGTGAGCTATTACGCACTCTTTAAATGAGTGGCTGCTTCTGAGCCAACATCCTAGTTGTCTTAGAAATCCCACATCCTTTTCCACTTAACTTACACTTTGGGACCTTAGCTGATGGTCTGGGCTGTTTCCCTTTTGACTACGGATCTTATCATTCGCAGTCTGACTGCCGAAATAAAAGTATATGGCATTCGGAGTTTGATAGGGTTCAGTAACTGTTGTCAGCCCCTAGCCCATTCAGTGCTCTACCTCCATTACTCAATTAATCGACGCTAGCCCTAAAGCTATTTCGAGGAGAACCAGCTATCTCCGAGTTCGATTGGAATTTCTCCGCTATCCACAGCTCATCCCATGGTTTTTCAACACCAACGTGGTTCGGACCTCCACGGAATTTTACTTCCGCTTCATCCTGGCCATGGATAGGTCACCCGGTTTCGGGTCTACGACATGCAACTATGCGCCCTATTCAGACTTGGTTTCCCTTCGGCTCCGTACCTTAAGTACTTAACCTTGCTACATATCGTAACTCGTTGGCTCGTTCTACAAAAAGCACGCCGTCACACATATAAAGTGCTTCGACCGGTTGTAGGCACACGGTTTCAGGTTCTATTTCACTCCCCTTCCGGGGTTCTTTTCACCTTTCCCTCACGGTACTTCTTCACTATCGGTCACTAGGTAGTATTTAGCCTTGGGAGGTGGTCCTCCCAGCTTCCCACAAGGTTTCACGTGTCTCGTGGTACTCTGGATTAGATCTGACTGTTTTTCCTTTTCATTTACAGGCCTATTACCTTCTGCGGAGCAGCTTTCCAGCTATCTTCAATTAAGGAATTGCAGTATTTATGATCTATCCTCAACCCCCAGATCAAAGACCTGGGTTTGGGCTCTTTCCCTTTCGCTCGCCGCTACTTAGGAAATCGATGTTTCTTTCTCTTCCTCCGGGTACTTAGATGTTTCAGTTCCCCGGGTCTACCTCTGCATACCTATTTATTCAGTATGCAGTACATAGTTGTTACTATGTGGGTTCCCCCATTCGGAAATCTTTGGATCACAGGCTATTTGCGCCTACCCAAAGCTTATCGCAGCTTAACGCGTCCTTCTTCGGCTCCTAGTGCCAAGGCATTCGCCATGCGCCCTTTGTAGCTTGACCTTGATTCTGTCTATTTACATAGACGGTTATATTAATTTTGCGAAATTGTATTAAATCAATTTATAAACTACTTGCGTAGTTTTAATTTTTTTAAAACAACTTTTTTCACTGTGCAATTTTCAAAGAACATTTTAAGAAAAACTATTCATTATCTAACTCCTAAGAGTTAGATAAAATTAGTCTCTCAAAATTAAACAGAGAACTAGGTACGATTAATTACAATAGATATTTTTGAAGAATAAATTAATATTCTTCTATTGCATCGACCGAAGTCAATACATCTACTCCCTAGAAAGGAGGTGATCCAGCCGCAGGTTCTCCTACGGCTACCTTGTTACGACTTCACCCCAATCATCAATCCCACCTTCGGCCGCTGGCTCCTTACGGTTACCTCACGGACTTCGGGTGTTACCAACTCTCATGGTGTGACGGGCGGTGTGTACAAGGCCCGGGAACGTATTCACCGCGACATGCTGATTCGCGATTACTAGCAACTCCGGCTTCATGTAGGCGAGTTGCAGCCTACAATCCGAACTGGGATGAGTTTTTGAGTTTGGCTCCACCTTGCGGTCTTGCATCTCTTTGTACTCACCATTGTAGCACGTGTGTAGCCCTAGACATAAGGGGCATGATGATTTGACGTCATCCCCACCTTCCTCCCGGTTAACCCGGGCAGTCTCACTAGAGTGCTCAACTTAATGGTAGCAACTAATGATAAGGGTTGCGCTCGTTGCGGGACTTAACCCAACATCTCACGACACGAGCTGACGACAACCATGCACCACCTGTCACCCTGTCCCGAAGGACTTCGCCCATCTCTGGGTTATGCAGGGGATGTCAAGTCTAGGTAAGGTTCTTCGCGTTGCTTCGAATTAAACCACATGCTCCGCTGCTTGTGCGGGCCCCCGTCAATTCCTTTGAGTTTTAATCTTGCGATCGTACTCCCCAGGCGGAATACTTAATGTGTTAACGGCGGCACCGAGGTTCGACCCCCGACACCTAGTATTCATCGTTTACGGCGTGGACTACCAGGGTATCTAATCCTGTTTGCTCCCCACGCTTTCATGCCTCAGCGTCAGTTACAGTCCAGTAAGTCGCCTTCGCCACTGGTGTTCTTCCTAATCTCTACGCATTTCACCGCTACACTAGGAATTCCACTTACCTCTCCTGCACTCTAGACACCCAGTTTCAAATGCAGCACCCAAGTTAAGCTCGGGTATTTCACATCTGACTTAAATGTCCGCCTACGCATCCTTTACGCCCAGTAAATCCGGACAACGCTTGCCACCTACGTATTACCGCGGCTGCTGGCACGTAGTTAGCCGTGGCTTCCTCCTCTGGTACCGTCATTATCGTCCCAGAAGACAGAACTTTACAACCCGAAGGCCTTCATCATTCACGCGGCGTTGCTGCGTCAGGGTTTCCCCCATTGCGCAATATTCCCCACTGCTGCCTCCCGTAGGAGTCTGGACCGTGTCTCAGTTCCAATGTGGCCGATCACCCTCTCAGGTCGGCTACGCATCGTCGCCTTGGTGAGCCGTTACCTCACCAACTAGCTAATGCGCCGCGGGTCCATCTCAAAGTGGAATTTTCCGAAGAAAAATCCTTTGATGTTTCGATCATGCGACCAAAACATATTATGCGGTATTAATCTCCCTTTCGGGAGGCTATTCCCCTCTTTGAGGCAGGTTACCCACGTGTTACTCACCCGTCCGCCGCTAATCCACCCCGAAAGGTTTCATCGCTCGACTTGCATGTGTTAGGCACGCCGCCAGCGTTCGTCCTGAGCCAGGATCAAACTCTCAATTTAAAAGTTTACACTTTTTTAGTTGAAATGATTAATCTGCGACAACTGTTAAGTTGTTACGCAAGCTCATTACATACTTTTAGTCTTACGACTAAATTTTACTTTATACTAAAGTAATTAACTGGTTTAGCGAAATATTATTTCGCTATCTTTACCTATTTCTCTGTTTAATTTTCAAAGACCAATTTGCTTTGTCATCATGTGACGACTTCTACTATTCTACTAGGCATTTCTTGTTTTGTCAACAACTTTTTAAAAATTATTTTCATTTGAAAATATATTAAATAGTTATCAACAGTTAGCTTATCGTGCCACTTGTTTGTGACGACAAGGAATATTGTATCATAATAATAAAGTTGTATATTTGTTTTTTTTGTTATATATCCACGTTATTCTCCATTTACTCATTCTTTCATTATAATCCTTTGTTTTATATATATTGACACGCATGGTCAAGTATATAAGAAATTGTTTGTATTTAAGCATTTTATTTATTTATTTATAAACGTTATTAAGAATTTTTATATTATAGAATTTCTAACAACATTAATAATCCACTTAAATCATCTCCTGCGGAGCTGCAATCTTGGAATAAAATCAGCCGCTGCACAGGAGATGATTTAACCCAGTTTTTTTACTAACAACTTATTTATCTCCACAAAAAAAACAGCCCATATTGGACTGTTCTTTGGTGGAGATAAAGGGAATCGAACCCTTGACCCCCTGCGTGCAAGGCAGGTGCTCTCCCAGCTGAGCTATATCCCCACATATGGTGGACCTTCAGGGACTCGAACCCCGGACCGACCGGTTATGAGCCGGTAGCTCTAACCAGCTGAGCTAAAGATCCATATTTACCTGGCGACAACCTACTCTTCCACAAGGTCACCCCTGCAGTACCATCGGCGCATTGAAGCTTAACCTTCGTGTTCGGTATGGGAACGGGTGTTACCTTCATGCCATAATCACCAGATTTATTAATATCCGTCATATGTTATTATATTTTAAAAAATGGCTCCGCGAAAAGGATTTGAACCTTCAACCTATCGGTTAACAGCCGAGTGCTCCACCGTTGAGCTATCGCGGAACATTACCTAGCGACAACCTACTCTTCCACAAGGTCACCCCTGCAGTACCATCGGCGCATTGAAGCTTAACCTTCGTGTTCGGTATGGGAACGGGTGTTACCTTCATGCCATAATCACTAGATTGAGAAAATAAATATTCTCTCAAAATTGCACAGTGAACTAGTCTTCTCGCTTACGCTTGAAGTATCGCTTTATTTCTAATTATATATTTAGGTCAAGCCCTCGACTTATTAGTATTAGTCAGCTGAACATGTTACCATGCTTACACCTCTAACCTATCAACCTGGTGGTCTTCCAGGAGTCTTACTAACACCGCACTTACGTGCGAGTTATGGGAAATCTCATCTCAGGGTGGGCTTCACGCTTAGATGCTTTCAGCGTTTATCCCTTCCAAACATAGCTACCCAGCGATGCCACTGGCGTGACAACTGGTGCACCAGAGGTTTGTCCATCCCGGTCCTCTCGTACTAAGGACAGCTCCCTTCAAATTTCCTACGCCCGCGACGGATAGGGACCGAACTGTCTCACGACGTTCTGAACCCAGCTCGCGTGCCGCTTTAATGGGCGAACAGCCCAACCCTTGGGACCTACTTCAGCCCCAGGATGCGACGAGCCGACATCGAGGTGCCAAACCTCCCCGTCGATGTGGACTCTTGGGGGAGATCAGCCTGTTATCCCCGAGGTAGCTTTTATCCGTTGAGCGATGGCCCTCCCACGAGGTACCACCGGATCACTAAGCCCGACTTTCGTCCCTGCTCCACTTGTAAGTGTCGCAGTCAGGCTCCCTTCTGCCTTTGCACTCTTCGCGCGATTTCCAACCGCGCTGAGGGAACCTTTGGGCGCCTCCGTTACTTTTTTGGAGGCGACCGCCCCAGTCAAACTGCCCACCTAACAATGTCCTGTGACCAGATTCATGGCCTCCAGTTAGAACCTCAGTACTGTCAGGGTGGTATCCCAAGGATGACTCCACACAGGCTGACGCCCATGTTTCTCAGTCTCCCACCTATCCTGTACAGACAATACCGAAATTCAATGCTAAGCTACAGTAAAGCTCTACGGGGTCTTTCCGTCCAATCGCGGGTAGCAAGCATCTTCACTTGCACTACAATTTCGCCGGATGTGTTGTTGAGACAGTGCCCAAATCATTACGCCATTCGTGCGGGTCGGAACTTACCCGACAAGGAATTTCGCTACCTTAGGACCGTTATAGTTACGGCCGCCGTTTACTGGGGCTTAAGTTCATACCTTCGCTTGCGCTAAGTAATCCCCTTAACCTTCCAGCACCGGGCAGGCGTCAGCCCCTATACATCAGCTTTCGCTTTAGCAGAGACCTGTGTTTTTGCTAAACAGTTGCTTGGGCCTATTCTCTGCGACCTACTTACGTAGGCACCCCTTCTCCCGAAGTTACGGGGTCAATTTGCCGAGTTCCTTAACAACAATTCTTCCGATGGTCTTAGGATTCTCTCCTCACCTACCTGTGTCGGTTTGCGGTACGGGCACCAATATCCTCGATAGAGACTTTTCTTGGCAGCGTGGAATCAGATACTTCGGGAATAAATTCCCTTCCCCATCACATCTCAGCGTTAAGAGCAAACGGATTTGCCTGCTTGCTCCGCCTAAATGCTTAGACACACATCCAATAGTGTGCACATCTTATCCTCCTGCGTCATCCCATTTCTAATAACGTCCATTGGTGGTATCGGAATATCAACCGATTGTCCATCACCTACGCCT